>NZ_JBSMYC010000003.1:0-237988 GCF_053762225.1 Aerococcus vaginalis | reverse complement strand
AGTAAGAGCCCTGAGAGACGATCAGGTTGATAGGCTTGGAGTGGCAGTCTGGTGACAGATGAAGCGGACAAGTACTAATCGCTCGAGGACTTATCCAACGGATAAGCAATGATGATACGAAATGGTTAGCGTAGTTGATTGATTCAGTTTTGAGCGAATAACGCTCCAATAAAAAACATTGTGCGGTGGCAATGGCAAGAAGGATCCACCTGTTCCCATCTCGAACACAGCCGTTAAGCTTCTTAGCGCCGAAGGTAGTTGGGGGTTTCCCCCTGTGAGACTAGGACGTTGCCGTGCAGTGTTTTTTATTTTATTCCGCAATAGCTCAGTTGGTAGAAGCGCTTGACTGTTAATCAAGATGTCGTAGGTTCGAGTCCTACTTGCGGAGTCTGATTCCTAGATATGAATCCTTGCTGCAATAGCTCAGTTGGTAGAGCGTCGCCTTGGTAAGGCGGAGGTCACGGGTTCAAATCCCGTTTGTAGCTTCGTGTAGTTGCTCTCACCCTGATGGTGGGAGTTTTTTCTTGTCTTCATATTTTTATATTATCTATCCTTTCTAGATATAGTTGTTGTAAATGTCTGATAAGAGACGATATAGAGTAACAAATATTAGCCTATGCTTTATCTAGTTGATTCGTGATTATGAAACTCCAGAGTGACAGCTGATGTCTTTTACAGCGATAATTAGTAACAAATACTAAAGAATTGCTTTGTCTGAATATAGAAATATTGTTCTCAAGAGGATTTCCGGTATAATTTTTTAAAATTATCGATTGCATTTACTTCTATTAGATACTTAAAAAGTATTAAGGGAGGCATTTTTGATGAAGAAAGTAATCTTTTATGTCTTATTGTTCATTGCGTTTTTAATAAAGAAGAAGAACGTAAATAATTAATCTGAATGCATAAAGAAACCCCTAGCTGCCACAGAAGCAACTAGGGGTTGTTTGTATTTATTGCTTATTTCTTGCTAGGTCTGAGCACAAAGAGTGCTACGATCACACCAGCAAACCCGATAATGGCTAACATGCTGAATACGGATCTAAAACCAGCGACAGGATCATTGGTAACACCGAAGAGGTAAGTTGCCAATGATGAGCTGATAACGGCAGATAATGAGTTAGAGAAGTTTACTAACGCAGTACCGGCAGAGAGTTCTTCTGGTGATAACAACTGTTGCGCAGTTGGTGTAATGGATACAGAACGGAAAGGTTCGGAGATCCCACACATTGCGAACGTGAAGAAGAAGATCCATACAGGCATAGATGATGAAATGAACATCAATGGAATAAATCCGATTGTTACAAACAATGCAGTAGCGACCGTTGATGTCCAAAGATTGCGCTGCTTCTTACCGGCCCAAGCACCAACGATCGCAGGTAAAATGATCGTTAAAATGGTACGTGGGAGTGGGAATAACCCAACCATCTGACTGTCAGCATTCATCAACTGATAAGCAGCAGCTGAACTGTAAGACATCAGCGGGGTTAAGTAACAGAAAGCTACCATCCCAACGAAAGTCAACGCAGTGAAACGTACATTTTTGAAGAGATATATAGGAATCAATGGTGACTCACCGTTGTTGTGGCGACGACTTTCGTAGGAAACGAAACCTGCGATCATCGCGAGAAGGATCGGCATACCGATGTAGATGATTGGATGAGACCAACCAACGACAGGTAAACGATCGAAGAGGAACACGAACAAAACGACAGTCAGTGGCATCAATGTTGCACCGACACCATCAAACGAGATGTCCGGGTTACCTTTTGTCTGTGGCATGACAAACATAATCAGTAACACACCGATAATCGGTAGAATCGCTGTAATATTAATAGACAGTGCCAACATCCCACGATCGATAAAGAATCCTGCCAACAGTGGGCCAAGGAATGTGCCGAGCGCCATCGCACTGGCAATGAATCCCATATATTTCGGTACGTTCTGTTCATCCGTTAAGAATTTAACGATGACGTAAGGCCCAGTAACATAGGCACCGATCATCAAACTGAGCAAGGTTTGCACGATGGTGAAGAGCCAGAATGATGGCATAAACGGTAAAACGATGAGCGCGATAGCTGCGGCGATTGGTGGGAAAATTAAGATATTTTTCAATCCCACAATATCACTCAGCTTCCCACCGATTGGGGTCATGATTGGTAACCCGATCGAATTGATCACGGTGGTGAGTGAGAAGAACTCAACCGCATCGTATTGTTCTAAGACTGGCATCATTACGGCAGAAATCGCACCGACTGATGACCAGACAAAGACCATATATAAACAACAAGCAAGTAAAATCGTCATTCGCTTACTCGCGGGTAACTCACGAAGTTGCTCGCGGGGTATAGCTTTCATAGCATTTCTCCTTTTTCTAAAAAACTATTAATATATCTATTCTTTGATTATATCACAAAGGTTAGTGCCATAGAAATGAATATCTGACAGATTTGTAGATAAATATAACATATATATTGTGAAAATTATTCAGACACATATTTTATAATATACGCATAAAAAACATGTTGACTTTTCATCGCATTAAAAAAACCGGGCACTTAAAACTAGCCCGGGGGTGTATTTATTAATGATTAATTTTTACGTGGTCTGAGACCGAATAAAGTAATCAATAATCCGATAAATGTGATCGCTGCAAGCATACCGAAGACGGAACGGAAACCGACTGTTGGGTCGCTACTGATTCCGAAGAGGTATGTCGCGAACGATGCACTGATGACGGATGATAATGAGTTCGCAAAGTTAATTACGGCTGTACCTGCAGAGAGGTCTTCTGGTGAAAGTAACTGTTGCGCAGCTGGTGTGAGGGATACGGAACGGAAAGGTTCAGAGAGCCCACACATTGCGAATGTAAAGAAGAAAATCCATACAGGCGTTGATGACGAGATGAAAATCAACGGTAAAAACGCGATAGTTTCTGAAGCTGCAGTGATTAAAATGGCCTTCCAAAGGTTTCTCTGTTTCTTACCAGCCCAGGTACCGACAATCGCTGGTAACACGATCGTCAAAATGGTACGTGGCAGTGGGAACAAACCGACGATTTGACTATCAGCATTCATCAACTGATAAGCTGCGGTTGAACTGTATGACATGAGTGGTGTTAAGTAACAGAAACATGCCATCCCAACGATAATTAATACTGCGAATCGTGTGTTTTTGAATAAGTGAACCGGAATTAACGGTGCACCGCTATTCTTGTGTAAACGGTTTTCATAGTAAACAAATACGGCGCCGAGGACGCTCAGAACGGGTAGACCGATAAAGATTGTTGGGCTCGACCAACCGACTGCAGGCAAACTATTGAACACGTACACGAATAAGATCAGTGTGACTACCATTAACGAGGCACCAATGGTATCGAATGAAATATTCTTGTTTCCTTGCATTTTAGGCATTACCGTAAAAATAATGGCTGCCCCAATAAATGGAAAAATGGCGGTAATGCTGATAGCAAGCGCAAGCATGTCTCGATCGTATAAGAAACCAGCCAACAGCGGTCCGAGGAATGTTCCGAGTGCCATCGCACTAGCTAGGAAACCCATGAAGCGTGGCACGTTTTGCTGATCGGTTAAGAACTTAACGATAACGTAAGGACTGGTGAGATAGGCACCGATCATCAATGTAATTACAAATTGAATGATCGTGAATATCACGAATGATGGTGCGTACGGTAGTAGTAATAACAGGACACCGGCAATAATTGGCGGGTAGAGTAACATATTTTTGAGTCCAACAATATCACTCAATTTCCCACCGATTGGCGTCATAATTGGCATCCCAATCGTACTAATAACAGTTGTTAGTGAGAAAAACTCAACGGCATTATACTGTTCAAGAATGGGAACTGTTAAAGCAGAAATAGCGCCGACAGATGACCATGTAAAAGCCATATAAAAACAACAAGCAATAAGAATAGCAATACGTTTATTTGCGGGTAACTCTCGCAGTTGCTCGCGTGGTATAGCTTTCATAGCATTTCTCCTTTTCTAAAAAATAATAAATATGAACATATCTATCGATGATAGCACAAATGTGTGCCTTCATCGTAATGGATGCAAAAAAAATCCTTAACCACCGATCAGTGATTGAGGATAGTGAATGTTAATGATTAGTTTTTGCTGTCTACCTTGAGGGCAAATGTCGATATCAATAGGGCGATAACCGCAATAACAACGAAAACTAACGCAGCGAAGCGTTTGTTTTTGAAAAGATGTACCGGAATTAGCGGTGAACCACCTGTTTTGTGTTTGCGATTTTCATAGTAGATGAAACCACACGCTAAAACGATGAAGATTGGTAAACCGATTATATCATAGAATACTCTTTCGCATATCACTTACTGACACAAATATAAGAAAAAGCAACAATCTGGATAGCGTTACTATTTGTGAACGATTGTTGTACAAGGATTTGAGCATCAATGCAATGTAACTGCTTAAGAAGCGATTATTTTTTGAATACACGAAGTAATCGTATCAAATGCCTTCATGCACCGTTTTCTAACATCGCTAAAAAATTCTATAGGTCACCCGTTATTCGAGAAACATAACGGTGAGCGGTATGGTTTCGCGCGTTTTTCTTGTTATACTGGAGGGGACGCTATAGCTTTTGGAGGAAAATATGGATACAGAAGCATTCAAAACCGCTGTCAAGGACCTCGGTGTCGAACTGACAGCTCAACAACTCGAACAATTTGAACAGTTTTACGACTTGCTGGTTGAATGGAACCAGAAAATGAATTTAACAGCGATTACCGAAAAACCAGACGTTTATCTGAAACATTTCTACGACTCGTTGACGATGATTCCAGAACTGCAGGAATTATTGGACGTCCGTACGCTTCTCGATGTCGGTGGCGGAGCTGGTTTTCCGAGTATTCCGCTCAAGATCGCTTTACCTGAACTGGAAATCACAGTACTGGATAGCTTGAAGAAACGCATGACGTTCCTAGATACCGTGATCGAAGCGCTCGGTTTGGAAGGGATGACGACAGTTCACGGCCGTGCGGAGATCGTTGGACGTGATAAAAAATACCGCGAACAGTTCGATGTCGTGACGGCACGTGCAGTGGCACGCATGACGGTATTGAGTGAGTACTGCTTGCCGTTCGTGAAACCTGATGGCACATTTATCGCGATGAAAGGCAGCAAGGGCGAAGCCGAGCTCGAACAGGCCCAAAAAGCGCTCAACGTACTCGGCGGCAAAACGACGAACGATCGCGCGTTGGAATTACCGGGTGAAGAGGGCGAACGTCACATCATTACCGTGAAAAAAGTAAAGTCGACGCCGAATACTTACCCGAGAAAAGCAGGGACGCCGAATAAACAGGCGATCGGTGAATAATAATTCGTCGGTTGTCTGAATAACTTTTTAAAATTAGTGGTATTTTTTGATACAATAGATAGGAATACAACAGCGAGGGGATGGGTGTATCATCCCTGAATGAATGCGAGGGAACGGAGACGCCTTCGTTCCTTTTTTTAATGATAAGGGAGGTTAAACCATGGGAAAGGTCATCGCTATCGCCAATCAAAAGGGCGGTGTCGGTAAAACCACGACCGCGGTTAATTTAGCAGCGAGTATCGCTTACGAAGGTAAGAAGGTTCTCTTGATCGATAGTGACGCGCAGGGGAATGCGACGGGTGGACTCGGTGTCAATAAATCCGAAGTACCGCATGATCTCTACGATGTATTGATTAACGATGTCGAAATCAAAGAAGCCATCGTGGATACGTCACGCGAAAATATGCAGATTGTCCCAGCGACGATTCAGTTGGCGGGTGGTGAAGTTGAATTGTCTTCGATGGCGCATCGTGAACGCTTGATGAAGTATGCGGTCGAAGCGATCAAAGACGATTATGACTTTATCTTTATTGACTGTCCGCCAGCGCTCGGGAACTTGACAATTAATACGTTCACGGCAGCGGATAGCGTACTGATTCCAGTGCAGAGTGAATATTACGCATTGGAAGGGTTGAGCCAGTTATTGAGTACCATTCAACTCGTTCAGAAACACTTCAATTCCGACTTGAAGATTGAAGGGGTATTGATGACGATGGTTGATACACGAACCAACCTCAGTAAGGAAGTCATCGAAGAAGTGCGCCGTTACTTCGGCAAGAAGGTCTACGAGACCATGATTCCACGTACCGTTCGTCTCTCCGAAGCGCCGAGTTACGGGCAGGCGATTATTGATTATGATAAGAATTCGCGAGGTGCCGAAGTCTATCTCCAACTGGCAAAGGAAGTGCTCGAAAACAATGACCAAGCGTAAGAAGAATAAAGGGTTGGGACGTGGGATCGATGCACTATTTTCCGATCCGTTATCCGCGTTGAACGATGAAACCACAGAAACACCGACGGAACCGCGTCAACAGACGTATATCGATGATTTAACCGACGATTCCGTCCCTAATGAAAGTGTGCAGGAACTTGCGATCAAGGACATCCGTCCGAATCCGTATCAGCCGCGCCAACATTTTGATGAAGAGGCGTTAGCGGAACTGGCGGAATCGATCAAAGCATCCGGCTTACTGCAGCCGATCATTGTGCGTCAATCGTCTGTCAAAGGCTATGAGCTCATTGCCGGCGAACGTCGCACGCGTGCGAGTCAACTGGCAGGGATGACGACGATCCCAGCGATCGTTCGCCAGCTGAACGACGAACAGATGATTGCGTTAGCGGTTGTCGAAAATCTACAGCGTGAGGATCTCACACCACTCGAAGAGGCGGCAGCGTACCGTCGTTTGATGGATCAGCTGAATATCACTCAGAAACAAGCGTCTGAACGCCTCGGAAAGAGTCGTTCCTACATCGCGAATATGCTCAGACTTTTAGACTTGAACGATGATGTGAAACAGCTCGTTCAAGAAGGCAAACTATCAGCTGGACAGGCGCGCACCTTGCTCGGGCTCAAGAGTAAAAAGGAACAGTCACGCCTCGCGCATCAAGTGGTCGAAGAGGGGATGACCGTCCGTGAGCTCGAGAAGAAAGTTAGTGC
This sequence comes from Aerococcus vaginalis, assembly GCF_053762225.1. Classification (NCBI taxonomy): domain Bacteria; kingdom Bacillati; phylum Bacillota; class Bacilli; order Lactobacillales; family Aerococcaceae; genus Aerococcus; species Aerococcus vaginalis. Next base: position 230,970 of record NZ_JBSMYC010000003.1, on the reverse strand, counting down.
ATTAAACGAACCGGCCGATAAAATCGAAGTGAAACCGGTCGTTGAACGTCCAGCGTATCTCAGAGAGAATGAGGATCGCTTGATGGATAAATTTGGAACGAACGTTCAGATTAAAGATCGTGGCGATCACGGTAAGATTGAGATTGAATATTTATCTGAAGACGATCTGATGCGTATTTTGGATATTTTAGAGATTCGAATTGATGATTGAGAGGGATCGAGATGGTCAATAAAGATTACGATTTGAATGACGTCGTTCGTATGCGCAAACCCCATCCGTGTGGTGAGAATTCGTGGAAAATTATTCGCCTAGGTGCCGATATCCGCATCAAATGCCAAGGATGCGGGCAGTCGGTCATGATGCCTAGACGCGAATTCAATCGCAAGATGAAGACCGTCATTCAATCAGCTCAGGAAGAAAATGAAAAGGAAGCGTGAAAATAGTCTATGTCATTAACTGCGGGAATCGTAGGCTTACCGAACGTCGGTAAATCTACTTTATTTAATGCGATTACAAAATCATCCGTTGAAGCGGCCAACTACCCATTCGCAACAATCGACCCGAACGTCGGTGTCGTGGAAGTGCCAGATGACCGCCTCACGAAGTTGAGTGAGATGTATCAACCGAAACGTACGGTACCGACAACGTTCGAGTTTACCGACATTGCTGGTATCGTGAAAGGTGCCTCTAAGGGTGAAGGGCTCGGAAACAAATTCCTCGCCAACATCCGTGAAGTGGATGCCATCTGTCATGTGGTACGTTGTTTCGATGATGAAAACATCACCCACGTGAGCGGTGGTATTTCACCGAAGGACGATATCGAAACGATCAACCTCGAGTTGATTTTGGCCGACTTGGAATCTGTCAACAAACGTTACGAAAAAGCCGTCAAAGCTGCAAAATCAAAGCAACACGATGCGGTCGTTGAAGCTGGTGTTTTAGAAAAATTAAAAGCCGCATTGGAAGATGGTCTGCCAGCACGTACGGTTAAATTTACCGAAGAAGAAGCACCGTTCGTGAAACAGCTCTTCTTACTAACGATTAAACCGGTACTTTACGTCGCAAACGTCGACGAAGACACCGCATCAACTGGTGACAACGAATACGTTCAACAAGTGCGTGAAATCGCGGATGCGGAAGGTGCTGAAGTCGTGGTCGTTTCTGCGCGTTTGGAAGAAGATCTCGCCGGACTCGATGAGGAAGAACGCGAAATGTTTATGGCCGACTACGGGTTGGAAGAATCCGGATTGGATGTCGTAATCAAGCATGCTTACGCACTCTTGGGGCTCGAAACCTTCTTCACAGCAGGTGAAGATGAATGTCGTGCCTGGACGTTCAAGAAAGGCACCAAAGCCCCACAGGCCGCTGGGATCATCCATACCGACTTCGAACGCGGCTTCATCCGCGCCGAAACCGTTTCTTATGAAGATTTAATGGCAGCCGGAAGCATGTCTAAAACCAAAGAAGCCGGTAAATACCGCTCTGAAGGTAAGGATTATGTCGTTCAGGACGGCGACATCATCGTTTTCCGCTTCAACGTTTAGGAGGATTTCATGGCTCTATTTGAGAAAAAACAAACTGAAGAAGAAAAACGCGAGAGTGCTGAGCGTCAAAAACAGCTGATCGCGCAAAACAAAGAACTTGAAAAACAGCTCACTAACAAGAATCAGGCCTTTTTCCATCAGTTCCATAAATTGATGGAAGGGCACACGTACCGCAAAGAACGCCAGCCGGATGAAGTGGATAACGCGATTCTAACCCGTTTGGTTGAAGGGCAGAAGAACAGCGAAACGGCGAATCAGATTTACGGGACGCCAACGGATCTCGTGAAATTTGTGGAGAGTGCTCCGACACCAGAAGAACTCGCACCGCCGACATTCTGGGATCAAGTGGTCGATAGCGGTCTCTTCATTACCGCTCTATTTGCGGCATTGGCTGCCTTGATGCAGTTGTTTAACGCAACCGCAACCGAAGCAGCCAGCGCAGCAGGTGGTGCGATGTTTGGCCCGATTGCGATGATCGTCAACTTCTTCTGTGGCGGAATCGCGATGGGCATTCTCGCCAAATACCAACCGAACATGAACGCACCGAAAGGCCAACGCGGGATTCCGAAATACTTACTCGTGTCTTTCGCAGCCGTAGCGATCTGGTTGTTTATCTTGACGATGGTGGTCGCCATCGTTCCGGAACGCTGGAACCCACTCCTCCCTACGTTCCTCTACCTCGTCATTGCGGTTTTGGCATTCATCGGCCGTCACTACTTCAGAAAAAGCAAAAACTTTGTGAGTCTATAAGATTGAAACGCATCACTTGCCTAACAGCGGGAGGTGCGTTTTTTGGTTCTGTTTTGAGACTTAAAAATTTACGTTGCATTTTACGTTGCACTTGAAACGTAAATACGTATCAAAATGCAACGAAAAGTGAATCGTAAAATTTTACGTTTCACTTTTGCGTAAGGATTGCTACGATAAATATGTGAGGTGAGACGATGAATGACTGTGAAACGTATAATTTAGAATTCAAATCAAAAGTATCAGATGTTTTTTAAAAACGGTGAGTGCCTATGCGAATTATAATGATGGTACCATTTTGTTTGGTGTGGATGATAACGGCTGTTCCTTGAATCTCGAGGATTTGAATACTATCGCATTAAATATTGAGAATAAAATCAACGACAGTATTACGCCACGCCCAGAATATCAGCTAGAAATTGATGAGGATCGGCAGCTGGTTGTCTTGAAGGTGTTCGAAGGAGAGTATAAACCTTACTTATATAAGGACAAAGCGTATATGCGACGTGATTCATCGAGTCTGCCGATTGCTGACTGCGAAGAGTTGAAGCGATTGCGATATATCAACGCTACTATCAATAAGAAAAAATTGAAGGTTTTTATCGTCAAAAAGTAGAACTGATACCAGAAGATGCGTTCCGAGAAGCGATTGCGAATGCATTAGTGCATAGTGATTGGAGCATTTCAGCTGCCATTAAGGTTGAGCTGTATGATGATTATATTGAAATCTCCTCACCTGGTGGGTTGCCGCGTGGTATCAGTGAAACGGAATATGTCAATGGACAGATTTCGATTCTACGAAATGAAAAAATCGGTAGTTTATTCAATCGTTTAGGGTTGATTGAACGTTTTGGAACAGGCATAAAACGCATTAAATCACTCTACGAAGGCAAAGTTAAACAGCCACTCTTTCATGTGTCAGCGCATGCTATCGTCATTCGGTTACCCTTGCTGACGGATACTGTTCAAGGTGTGAGTGAGAGTGCAGCTGTGGTCTTAGAGTTGTTGTCACATCGTAAGGCTTTGAGTCGATCTGATATTGAAGCACAGGCTGGTTTTGAAAAAAGAAAAACGCTTAGGGCATTAGATCAGCTGATCGAAGAAAATTTAATTCAAAAAATCGGTCGTGGTCGCGGTACAAAATATGAGAAACTATAACAATCATTCAATAGATAGACACATAAAAACCCCCAGGAGTCAGCGGTATTCGCTAATCTCTGGGGGTCCGTTATTTATGGGTGATTACCATTTGGCATTTTTGTATTTGTCGCGGTAGCGGTACTGACGCACGGCGAGGTATGGTTTTCTCAGTGGGTGATGGTCGTTCTTGTAGAATAACGGATTACCCCACTGGTTGTTTTTGATCAATGTCATCGCTTCGTCGTGAATCTGTGGATCCTGGATGTAGTTGTCCAAGATGTACTTAGGTACGACGGAGAATAGATTTTCCGCATTGATGAATGTGCAGTCGTGGGATTTGTGGTAGACTACGTCGTCCACGAGATATTTGGCGAGGTTGTGTCCCGTCTGTGTGACGTAGTAGCTGGAACGGCCCTGACGCACGTTGATTTCGAAGACTTTTAGCGTGTCTGTGCGCTTGTCGTACTTCATATCGAAGTTTGCGAAGCCGACGTAGTGGATGTCTTCGAGGAATTTTTTGAGTTTTTCCATTTGCGGACGGTTGTAGCGTGAGAGGATCGCGGTGTAGTTACCGATCGCGGTCGATTGGTGTTCTTGGAGTGCGACCTGTCCGAGTGAGACGAACTGCGCTTCGCTGTCGCCATTCATGTAGACGACGGAATCCCAGTTATAGGTGTCGTCCCCTTCGATGTATTCCTGAATCAAGAGTTTACCGCTGTAGCCACCACTCGCGATGTTTTCGATCGTGTTCTTGATTTCCGTCATGCTGTTGAGACGATAAACTTTCGCCTTGCCTGGGAACGGATGCGCGTTATATTCGACACTGTTGTTCGGTTTCAAAATGACCGGGAACTGCTTAATCTCGAAGTTGATCGGGTCACCCATTTGGTAGATCTGAGTGTCCGGAATATCGAGACCGTGTTTTTCGGCCAATTCGTAGAAGCTCGCCTTGTTTTGAATCATATTCAGCATGTCTTCAGAGAGCACGCGGAAGTGGTAGTACGGCTTCAAGGCTTCCTGGTTCTCGATGATGAGGCGGACGTATTCGTCGTTCGTCCCAACGAGTACGAGCGGCTGTTTGTCGTAGTGGAGTTCGTGGGCGTAGTAGATTAACGCTTTGACGAACACCTCAGGGTCGCTCGATAAATGTTCAACTAATTTTGTTTTCTGAAAAATATTACTGTATTTGGTGTAGCCGAGTTTCATCTGGCCGATGAGATAAGGCTTTACACCGTATGCTTCGTGGAAAGAGGCACCCATATGATAGGTATTCAAATCGGTTCCGATGATTACGGGAATAAAATCTGCCATCTTAGCTCAAAAGCCTCACTTTCTAATCTGTTTCTGGATGTGTCAGGAGATCTGACATATTCCCCATTTTACCACAGTTATTTTCATTGGCGCATCGAATACGTATACTAGATGTAAGGAGGGATATGATGATAGTTGATACGCAGCAAATCAGTATGAAAGATACGATCGTGGTTGGGGATCCAAAGGCACCGGTAACGATCTATGAATACATTAACTTGCGTTGCCCGGACAGCCGTAACTACGAGATCGAGCGTACGCCGCTGCTCAAAGATTGGATTGAAGCAGGGCAGGTGAAGCGTGTATTGAAGCATTGCGATTTCGATCGCGGGGTCTTGCGTTTAGGTGGTGTGTTGAACCGCTACTTACCGTACGGCGATGATGCCAAAGCCTACGCCTGGGTTCATCATTTCGCCAAACATTTCGAAGAATGGCGTCCGTTTGAGACGGCGGATGCGATCCAAATGCTCGCTGAAGCGCAGGGCCTCTTAGAGCAGGCGGGCGCTGATGAACGTCACGCGCGCGTACTCGCGGAAGCGGAACAGCTCGGCATTACTAAAATTCCAACCGTTATCGTTGGTGACACCGTATTTGAGGAAGAGGTTGATGAAGCAGCCTTAAAAAAAGCAATCGCTGACGAATTAAAATCGCATAATATCGAACTTTAAAAACAAAATATTCAATAAATGTTCATTTAATAAGTAAAAAACGTTGACATCACTAAAAAATTTGCTATTATAGTCGTTAAAACAATTAACCGTTGAGTCATCAAAAGCCGAACGTCACAAAGGTATAGCAAAGGAGTGTCCGCAAATCATGTCTGCATGGGAGACAAAGTTTCAAAAAGAAGGATTAACATTTGATGATGTATTATTGGTGCCGGCTGAAAGTCACGTTGTACCAAACGAAGTAGAATTAGGCGTTGATTTATCTGATAGTATCCACTTGAACCTGCCGATCATTTCTGCAGGGATGGACACAGTAACCGAATCTGAAATGGCAATCGCGATGGCGCGCGAAGGTGGTTTGGGTATCATCCACAAGAACATGACTACCGAACAGCAAGCCAACGAAGTCAGAAAAGTTAAGAATGCGGTTAACGGAATTATTCAGGATATCTACTACCTATTTCCGAACGATTCAATCAAAAAAGCCGAACAATTAATGGTTGAAAAAGGCATCAGTGGGGTCATGATCATCGACAGCGAAGATGACCGTCATTTGGAAGGTATTTTGACGACGCGTGACGTGCGTTTCGTTGAAGACAAGGATCAACCGATCAGTTCTGTCATGAGTACTGAAAACGTGGTTACCGCACCAGTTAACACCACGTTGGAAGAAGCCAAACACATCTTACAACAGAACCGTATCGAAAAATTACCGCTCGTTGACGACAATAACCGTCTCGAAGCGTTGATTACGTTCAAAGACATCATTAACGCCGAAGAACATCCAAACGCTGCTGTGGACAGTCAGGGACGCTTACTCTGTGGGGCAGCAGTTGGTGTAACTTCTGATACGTTTACGCGTGCCGAAGCATTGATCGAAGCGGGGGCGGATGCGATCGTTATCGATACGGCACACGGACACTCTGCTGGTGTTATCCGCAAAGTCAAAGAAATTCGCGACCAATTCCCAGACGTGACATTGATTGCCGGTAACGTCGCAACAGGTGAAGGTGCGCGTGCCTTGTACGAAGTCGGTGTCGACGTTGTTAAAGTCGGTATTGGTCCTGGTTCGATCTGTACAACACGTGTGGTTGCTGGGGTAGGTGTTCCTCAGATCACAGCCGTTTACGATGCCGCAACGGTAGCGAATGAATTCAATAAACCGATTATCGCTGACGGTGGGATTAAATATTCCGGTGATATCGTCAAAGCCTTAGCTGCTGGTGGCCACGCAGTAATGCTCGGTTCTATGCTCGCTGGTACTAAAGAATCACCGGGCGAATTGGAACTTTACCAAGGTCGTCGTTACAAGACATACCGTGGTATGGGTAGTCTCGGTGCCATGGAAAAAGGGTCATCCGACCGTTACTTCCAGGGCGAAGTGAACGAAGCCAACAAGTTGGTGCCAGAAGGTATTGAAGGACGCGTGGAATACAAAGGTAGCGTCAGCGGTATTCTTTACCAGATGGCTGGTGGTTTGCGTTCCGGTATGGGTTACGTTGGTGCTAAAGATATCATCGCACTCCGTAACGAAGCACAATTTATCAAGATGAGTGGTGCTGGTTTGCGTGAATCGCACCCACACGATGTGCAAATCACTAAAGAATCACCAAACTACTCATTCAAATAATCAAATGACACATTAATTCGGAGAAAGGATTCCTGAAAGCGCTCGGGGATCCTTTTTTTAATGGAATCTTAAACGACTGAGGCTTGAATGTGGTAGTTTTCTCGGCAAACATTAGCTACAATAAAAGAAATACCAGACACCGAGAGAGGAGTGTGTCCTAATGAAGATATTAATTGTTGATGACGACAAAGAGATCGTCGACTTACTTGCGATTTATGCCGAAAATGAAGGATTAGAAGTGGTCAAAGCCTACGACGGCCGTACCGCACTCAAAACGATCAGCAACTATCCAGACTTAGATTTGATGATTTTGGATATTATGATGCCAGGGAAGGACGGTTTAACGGTGGTGAAAGAATTGCGCTCGCGTGATTCCTCACTGCCTATTCTCTTGCTCAGTGCGAAGTCCGAGGACATGGATAAGATTTCCGGCTTGACGACGGGGGCGGATGATTATGTCACGAAGCCGTTCAATCCGCTCGAAGTCATGGCGCGCGTGAAGTCACTATTGCGTCGCTCGGGTGCAAATAATGAAGAGAGCAGCGACACGATCAAGGTCGGCCCTTTGATCATCCACAAGGGTTCGCACGATGTCGAGACGGTCGATGGCAAGCCGATCCAGTTAACCGCATTGGAATTCGGCATTCTCTACTTGCTAGCGAGTCATCCAAACGAAGTGTTCAGTGCTGACCAGATCTTTGAACGGGTATGGCAACAGGATTCCGTCATCTCAGCCAAAACGGTCATGGTACACGTAAGTCATTTGCGCGATAAGATCGGGATGGCAACCGGTGGGGACAAGGTCATTTCAACGGTTTGGGGTGTTGGCTACAAGATCAGTGATCCGAGTAGCCAAACGGACTGATGAAGCGACGTCAAAAGAAACAGCAACAGCATGAGCCGATTGCACCGAAAGGCAAGAGTCACTGGCGGGTAGCGATTGAACTGATCATGGAAGCTATCGCCATCGCAGCGATTCTTCTGATCGGTTATTTCGGACTATTGTTTTTGATTATATCGGTTTTTGAAATTCTCTATCCCTACTTATTGTCGTACTATCCGTACTACGGGTTCATCTTCCCGCAAGTGCGTCGCTCGCTCGCCCTCGGGTTTACGTTTGTCTACGGGGTGTTTAGCCTCGTCATTATCGGCTGGCGTGTGCTGAGACGCTATCGCATCATTCAAATGGGGTTTATTCTGGATGAATTGCATTACGTGTCGCAGGGACATTACGACTATCAACTGTCGGATCGCCATCTCAACAGCATGCAGCCGATCGTCGAAAGTGTCAACCGCCTCGTCAATAAGACCGTGCGTGCGATGGAGGAAGAGCGTCAGATCGAACAGTCGAAGGACGAATTGATCGTCAACATGAGTCACGATATTCGCACGCCTTTGACGTCTATCATCGGTTACGTCGGTTTGATTCAGACGGGACAGTTCAGGGATCGCGATGAGGCTATTAAGTACGCCACCATCGCCTACAATAAAGCGCGTCACCTGCAGGATATGGTAGAAGACCTGTTTGAATATACGAAGGTCAGTCAGATTAACTTCTCCCTGTCCTTTCAAAAAGTTAACGTGGTGCGTTTGTTGGAGCAGTTGGCAGTGGAATTCGATATCGAAGTTTTTGAAGCTAATCGGGAATTGATAATTGACGCCGCAGCTGATGACATCTATACAATGATTGACAGCCAAAAGATGGTGCGCGTTTTCTCGAATTTAATCACGAATGCGTTGAAATACGGTGGCGACGGCAAATTTATCAAATTATCGGTCTCGCAGAATGAACAGACGACACGTTTTTGTGTGGCGAACGATGGGAATCAAATTCCTGAAGATCAGTTGACTCGTCTGTTTCAGCGCTTTTATCGTGCCGATCAGTCGCGTTCCACAAAAGGGAGTGGCCTCGGTCTAGCGATTGCAGAAAGCATCGTAGCTCTGCATCACGGCAAGATCTGGGCTGAATCGGATGCGGAGAGTACGCGATTTATTTGTGAGATACCGAATGAACAACCAAAAGAATAATGGGGGTGATGCATGATGCATAGGCATACCGTCAAATGGCTACAGGTATTAGGGGTTTACTGGCTAGCGGTGGTATTCGCATGTGTCATTTTATGGGGGCGTCCGCTCGTTGTGCGTGCAGAGAGTCTGACGGAATTTTCAAATACTGTCGATAGTGAGTATCCGTTTCAGTTCTCGTCTGCCATGGTGATCGATCAGGCAACCGGGCAGGTGCTCTATGAACATCAACCGGACCAAAAACAATCGATTGCGAGTCTGACAAAGGTGTTAACGCTCGATATCATTTACGATCACATCAAGGAAGGACATCTCAGCTTAGACACTAAAGTGCCGATCAGTAAAGAAGTGGCGGAATTATCGACGGTGGAAGGACTCTCCAACGTACCGCTCGAGGAATCCGAGGATTTCTACACGGTAGGACAGTTGATTGATGCGGCGATGGTTGCTAGTGGGAATGCAGCCGTTGTCGCTCTCGCAGAGAAAGTTTCCGGCTCCGAGGCAAATTTTGTCGACGAACTCACACATCATCTCAAGGATATGGGGATCTCCGATGTGAATTTAGTGAGTGCGACGGGACTCGGTGATGATTTCGCCGCGACATCGGGTGGCTTCTTCGGTATGAATCAGGTGAATCAGATGACGGCGCGTGACTATTTGCGTGCGGCGCGTCTGATTATCCGAAGCCATCCGGAAATGATGGAACGTTCAATGTCAACCTCAGTTACCATTACGGGACCGAGCGGCGCGACGCATACCGTTGAGAATCAGAATGAATTGATTCCTGGTATGGCGTTCGGCCGTTCGGATGTGACGGGTGGTAAGACGGGGACGCAGAGTGCAGGCGATCATGCTGTATTTGTGCGCGCAACGTTAAAGGACCGGAATGTACTGGCCGTGGTCATGGGAGACGGTGAGGATCCGCTGCGCTACCAAGATATGAGTGAGCTATTGGATATGCTGAATGCCAAGTTGGAATGGCATGCGATTCATCGTGCAGGTGAACGTGTCGGCGGTAACGATACGACCGTCTCCGTCCTCCAGGGCAATAAACAGCGAACGACCCTCTATTACGATACGAATGTCGGTTATTTTGCGCTAACGACGGATGATACTGAACAGGATTATCAGACCTTCTATAAAGACTCGGTCAACTACGATAATTCAGGACATCTGATCGTCAAAGCACCGCTCGAAACGGGTGAATCGGTAAACGAAATCTACTATGTCCCGAAAACACCGTACTTTGAAAAGTTGGATAATCAGTCTGACGTTTCGGTACGTGTCATGCCGACCGAATCGATCGATAGGGTGTCGTTCCTCGTTCGCATCACACGCATGATCAACGATATGATTCAAAGCTTATTGAATCCAGAAATGGCACCAGAAACAATGAATTAAACCAAACAAAATAGCGACCGCATCCAATAATGAATGCGGCCGCTATTTTTTATTTATATGAGGGGGAAGATGGTTCTTAGAGATCTACACCTAAGTTGTAGAATTCTTTCTTGTCTTCATCTGGAACCATGTTACCACCAGTAGACCAAGCGATGTGAGTAATGTTTTCAACTTTGTCAGTTAAACCTTGGTCTTTCAAGTATTTCTGACCTGCTTCGGAACCGAAGAATTTCGCAGGACCAGGTAAGCCGGCAACAGCAGCTGGTTCAAGCGCAATGTCTTCGGTATCTACTAAGCGAGTCAATGTCTTCTTCGCTTCGTCATCAGTTACTGTATAACCACCGTTGAAGAAGTTTTCCATGACGCGGGAAACGAAGTTAGATGTACGTGGTACAGCTAATCCGTCCATGACCGTCTTACCGTCGATACCGAAGTCGTATACGGATACGCCGGAATATTCGCCGGAAGTCAATGCCAAGAGTAAGGATGGCACATGTGTTGGTTCAGCGAAGAATGCGTGAACATTGTCGCCGAATGCGTGTTTCATACCGAGCGTGATTCCGCCTGGGCTACCACCAACACCACATGGAAGGTAAACAAAGAGTGGGTGGTCTTCGTCAACTTGAATGTTGTCTTCGTCTAATTGTTTCTTCAAACGGCTAGCAGCAGTTGTGTAACCTAAGAAGAGGTATTTGGAGTTTTCGTCATCTACGAAGTAAGAGTCTGGATCTTCGTCGGATGCTTGACGACCTGCAGCAACGGCTTCCGTGAAGTTCGTGTCGTGTTCGATAACGTCAACGCCGTTTGAACGCAAGTAGTCTTTCTTCCATTGTTTAGCTTCAGTAGACATGTGAACGATCGCAGTGAAACCTAATTTCGCAGCCATCACACCAACGGAAATACCCAAGTTACCAGTTGTTGCAACGACAACTTTCTTCGTGGAGAAGTAGTCTTGGAATTCTTTGCTGGAGAATTTAGCGTAGTCGTCAGTGAAACCAGTCAACAAGCCAGCTTCCAAAGCCATTTCTTCAGCGTGTACCAATACTTCGTAAATGGCACCGCGTGCTTTGATTGTTGCAGAGATTGGCAACAAGTCGTCACGTTTCAAGTAGAGTGTACCTGGAATGTCGACACCGTAACGTTCTGCTTCGTCTTTTTGGAAGTTAGTAACTTTAGAGATTGGTGATTCGATTAAACCGTCAGCTTCGACAGTGTCTTCGAAGTTGTCGCGAATGAACGGACGGAAACGTTCCAAACGTTCTTCAGCGTCTTTGATGTCTAAGTAAGTGTAGTCAACAACATCTTTGGCATCGATGAAGTTAGGACGTTTGTCGTTGATCCAGAATACAGGATCAAGGTTCATAACGTCGTTAATAATTGGCGATTTTTCAATGTATTTCTGTGTGTCAATAGAAGACATTAAAATTCATCCTTTCGTCTAATAATACGTGACATGGTTAGAGTAGGTATGGCATATTGTGTAACTGCTTTCCTACAATCACCCCCATTAAAGATAACGTTTTTATAGTTGTTTAACAAGTTATTTAGTTGATGGTTCTTTTCTCAATTCTGCAGCAGTCACAATCTTGCTGTTTTTGAAAATCAAAGAGAATACCCATCCGACAGTGACGGCAATAATCACACAGCCGACAGCGGCAATAATGACTTTGATCGCAGGGTTGTATGCGAACATGACAGCGAGCCCTGCAAACGGTGTTGCCGTACTTGAGGCGAAGTTTTGTAAACCGTAAAGTGCGATAAAGATACCACACAATGCACCGGATACCGCATTAGCACCGTACATAATAATCGGATTAGCTGACGTTAAGTCGACCTGCGTCTTTGGTTCGATAAATACCGCAAAGGTTTCACGGTTGGTACCGAATTTGAGACGGTGGAAGACCACCAAGTTCAACCAAGATGATCCCCAAATGGCCATTGTGGTCACACCCATCGGAATATCAACGAGCCCGAGCATCGCGGAGATGGCCATGGAACTGATTGGTGATGAACCGATAACGGACATCACGGCACCAATCACCGCTCCCATCAAAATCGTATTACTCTGTGCCGATGCGGTAATCGTGTTACCGATTTGGCTCAGTGTTGCATCGATAAGCGGGGTGCTGACCATCGCAATCGAGCGAGAAAGTGGCGCAACGACGATAATCATCGCGATCAAGTCGATACCTTCTGGCAACTTCTTAGCGATCCATTTAATCACGAACGCGGTGATGTAACCAGCGACTAGTCCAGGAACGATCCCGAAACCGTACACTGCGGCACCGGTTAACATGGCGTAAACTGGTGAAGCACCGATCGCTGAAGCCACCAATGCGGCCGTCGCGGTCCCACCGAGTTGTCCAGCAGCGTCCCCTAATTCAGTAAGGAACGGGATGTTAAAGACGTTACCAGCGAATGATGAGAGGAAGGCCTCGACCAGTAACGTGGCACAGGCAGCATCTGCGAAACCAGACATCGCCTTTGCCCCGTATGGTGCCTTGTAGGTAAATAGGGTAAACAGTCCAAGTACTAGGATGAGTAACCCGATACTAAATAAAAAATCCATGCGTGGGAGTAGCCTCCTTTCGGATAACAGATAAATGAGATAAAAACATCTCATTTACTAATAATTTATCAACAACGTCATTATAAAATCGTTTTCATGGCATGTCAACAATTATTATGCAAATAATAAAAATTTATCAGATGAGTTATAAAAACGTTGTCGTATCAACATTTAAAGGGGATACAAAATATTAAAAAAGCAGGTGTATCTGGCATACACCTGCTAATATTGAAGGATATTTAAGAATTAAATATTAAGCATGTAAGTTGCGAACGAACTGTGAGAGGTCACCAAGTGATTTTTCGAAGTCGAGACCGTCGCGCATCATGTTCGGGTTGTCGAGTGAATCTTCGATCATCTGAGGCAACGTCTTCACGGCGATTTCAGTAGCTTCCTTGAGTGACGCGCCGTTCACATGCGCACCGACTGCGATACTACCGAAGATATCACCGGTACCGTGGAAACTACCGCCGACGAGACGATCTTTGATGACGCCTTGTTCACCGGTTTCAGCGTCGTAGTAGAAAGCGCCCGTTTGATCGTTAGCGTCTTTACCACTACCCGTTAGGATGAGCGCGGTTTTTGACTTCTGGTTGATCTCTTCGATTAAGGATTCGACATGTTCGAGTCCTTCTTCCCCTTCAGTATAAGGAATATCATAGATGAAAGAAGCCTCCGTCTGGTTTGGCATGATCACATCGGCGGTTTCACAGAGCGTGCGCATCGCTTTAGCGTAAGCTTCGTCGAAGGCAGGATAGAATTCACCGTTATCAGCCATGACAGGATCGAGGTAGAATTTACCGTCATCTGTCAATAATTCTGGAATCGTTTCGTTCAAGTATTCGATCTGGTCGATACTACCGAGGTAGCCGACATAAGCAGCGTCGAACTTGAGATCTAAAGATTTCCAGTGTTCAACGATTTTTTTCATTTCTTCGTTTAAGTTCAAGAACGTGTAGTCCTCGAAGCCAGAAGTATGGGTGGAGAGTAGGGAGGTGGGTAATAACACACCGCTCAATTCCATACTACTGATAATCGGCATCGCAACCGTTGTTGAACATTTACCAAAGCATGAGATATCGTGGACAATTAGGACTTTTTTCATCGTTTAGTACTCCTTCTAAAATGATTAATACTTAACTAGTGTTCGTCGATCTGTCTTTGTTCCTCGCGCTTGATTTCTGAAAGGTAGCGGTAGACGCTCGGATCAGAAATGTTCAGCGTGCTGGCGACTTTCGGAATCGCACCTTTGATTTGGAAGATCCCTTTGCGTTTTAATTCGCGAATCAACGTCATTTTGTCGTTCTTCTTGAAGACACCGGAATGCGTCATATTCGCTTCGACATCGCGGACGGTACGGTGAATAATATCGGTGATATCGCTCGTGAGCACTTCAACCTCGTTTTCTTCACTCTTGCCGTCATAAGGTCTGAATTCACAGACGACGTTTTGGCTGCCTGGAATTAAATCGAGCAGGTTATTCACGAGGTCGCGCGCACGATAACGATCCGTGTTAATACACAGCATACCGAGCAGCTGGTTGTCTTCTTTGATGAAGAAGGTTGATCCGACCAGCTTGCGATCGTCATCGGTAACTACAGAATAATGCATGTCGTAGTCATTATCGAGATAGGCCTTATTTTCAATCTGTCTGAGACCGTAATTCGTCATGGGTGAGTTGACGGTTCGATGACTGATATGACCATTGATAATCTTATCAATATAGAAACCGTCCTTACCACCGTTGACATGAAGCACAATTTCATAGTGTTCACCAAGGATTTCCGCGAGAAAATCCATCAACATTCGATACGATGCGATGACTGGGTGCGATGACATCATGCCTCCTCCTTTCTGTACATGTAAACGCTATAATAACTTATTATCATCATTATAGATCGTTTTTCTCAAAAGTCAATCGTTTTGAGTAAAATTGTCAGAAAATTAATGAATTTAATGTACAAAAGTTAGGAAAAAGTGAGGCGTCGCACGGTTATTTTATTGTGAAATTAGTAGTCGCCGCGTTCAAATAAGAAACGTTCGTCGCTCGTCGCCATATTAAAGAATTGACGTTCGAACTCACAATTCTTGTAGAAGTTGTGTTTGATAACTTTGAGTTCGGCCTCGGATTTAGTTTCGCCAGCATCGTTTAGTACGCGCTGGAATAAATTTTTGACGTCCATGAAAGGCTCGTTGTAGAAGTCGACCCACCCCTTGAGAGAATTATCGTAGGTGAGGTTTTCGTTCTCTGCAATGAGGTCTGCTAGACGGAAGTAAACGTAAGGGCAGGCTGCCATCGTACTGAGTCCGAAGACAGGATCGGAATAGCGATAGGCGTTGTAGTACATATGCTTCACGTAATGATCGTCAGTCGGATACCATTCCTCATCGTCAATGACCGTTTGATAATCTACTTCAAGATAGTCGGCAAGAATCTGATGTGCACCGTTCGTTTCATTTAATACTGAGTCAACGAGGCGATAGAAATCACATTTCGTCTCAATATCCTCCACCTTCGTCATGAGTAGACCGTACAGGTTAGCAAATTCTTTGAGGTATTTACTGTCAGCACGTAGATAGCGATGGACAGCTTCCTTATCGAGATTACCGTTGATTACTCCTTGGATAAAATCTTCGTGATAGATCTTCTGAATCAATGGTTCGACACGATGATAGAGTTCGTCAGTTAACATCCAAACAAATCCTTTCTATATGACAGTGACGTGATCGCCATACAAAAAAGCGCACACCTATCATCCGAGCGTGCGCGCATATTGATATCTTGTATTTTAGGTAGACGCAATGCCTATGTCCACCTAAATACGGATACCACTTCCATCCGCCAGTATTACCCGTATCATGTATTAGGGGACAGGTTGTTAACCATCTCAGCACAAAAAGCGCCCCCAGTGGCTCATTTGTATGTATCCCCACTGTAGTTAACGCTTACTTGAATGTCAATTATGAACATTTGTGTATTTTGTTGTTGACAATAGAAATATTTTGTATATAATGACGTTAAAACTTGATTGTGACTAGTAATTACCTGATTGACAGTGACAGAGACAGCGCGGTTGGTGTGAGCGTTGGTCTAGGGTAGTGAATCCACACAATATCACGCGTACGAAATAAGTATCGCCGGTGTGTCCGTTATTGCACAGAGAGTTGCAGTCTATGACTGAATGTGGGTGGCACCGCGAACAGAGTCCCTTCGTCCCATTGAGGATGTTTGAGGGGCTCTTTTTTTGTCACTAAATGCTATAGATTTTGATGGAGGGATAGTCATGTTAGATATCAAGAAGATTCGTGAAGATTTCGACGCGATTGCCGAAAAATTGGAAACACGTGGGGTAGAGCGTGCCGAATTGGACAAGATTGTTGAACTCGATGAGAAACGCCGTGCGTTGATTGCTGAAACTGAACAGTTAAAGAAAGAACGTAATGAAGCATCACAACGTATCGGTCAGTTGAAACGTCAAGGTGAAGATGCAGAAGAAGCGGTAACTGCGACACGTGAACTCGGTGACAAGATCAGTGAACTCGACGAACAATTAAAAGCGGTACTCGCGGAGTACAACGATAAGATGGCGCGTATTCCAAACTTGCCACACCCAGATATTCCAATCGGCGAGGATGAAGATGCAAATGAAGAAATCCATCGTCACGGCGATCAGCCACAGTTCGACTTCGAACCAAAAGCGCACTACGAAATCGGTGAAGCACTCGGTATTCTAGACTTTGAAGCGGGTGCCAAGACATCCGGTTCTCGTTTCGTCTTCTACCGTGGCCTCGGTGCACGTTTGGAACGTGCGGTTTACAACTTCTTCCTCGACAACAACGCGGAAGCTGGTTTTATCGAACATATCCCACCATACTTAGTGAACGACAAGACGATGTACGGTACCGGTCAGTTCCCTAAATTCAAGGAAGATGTTTTCCAAATTGAACATGACGACCGCGACTTGACGTTGATTCCAACGGCTGAAGTGCCATTAACGAACTACTATGCTGACGAAATCATTCCAGGCGAAGAATTACCAATCTACTTCACCGCAATGTCTCCAAGTTTCCGTTCTGAAGCAGGATCTGCTGGTCGTGATACGCGTGGATTGATCCGTATGCACCAATTCCACAAAGTTGAAATGGTGAAATTCGCAAAACCAGAACAATCTTATGACGAACTCGAAAGCATGACCGAACAAGCCGAAAGCTTACTTGAAAAACTCGGTCTCGCTTACCGTCGTATCGTATTGAGTACTGGAGATATGGGCTTCTCTGCAGCGAAAACTTACGACTTGGAAGTATGGTTCCCAGAACAGAACACGTACCGTGAAATTTCTTCTTGCTCGAACTGTGAAGATTTCCAAGCGCGCCGTGCTCAGATCCGTTACCGTAACGCAGACGGCAAACCAGCTTACGCACACACATTGAATGGTTCTGGTTTGGCTGTCGGACGTACAGTCGCTGCTATCTTGGAAAACTACCAAACTGCTGAAGGTACTGTACGTATTCCAGAAGCACTGGTTGGCTACATGGGCGGAATCACTGAAATTACACCAGAAAACGCGGTGAAATAAGCCTTTTACTTGCATTTGCTTTGAAATTAGTTAAGATATGTATCACGAGACAAAATATTCTTACACATTAATGAGGAGTGAATGCGATGAGTAAAACCTTTGACACAGCCATTTTCGCCGGCGGATGTTTCTGGTGTATGGTACATCCTTTCGATGAACAACCAGGGATTGAATCCGTCATCTCTGGTTACACAGGTGGACACGTCGAAAATCCATCCTATGAAGAAGTGTGCGCCGGTAATACAGGACACACGGAAGCGGTTGAAATTACGTTCGATCCAGAAATTATCAGCTACGATGAACTCGTTGAGATTTACTGGCAGCAAACCGACCCGACCGATGCGATGGGACAATTCGCTGACCGCGGCGACTCCTATCGTCCGGTGATTTACTACAATAGTGAGGAACAGCAGACGATCGCTGAAGCTTCTAAAAAAGCATTAGCCGAAAGCGGTCGCTTCAAGGATCCGATTGTGACAGCGATCGAACCAGCTAGCACGTTCTATCCTGCTGAAGAACATCATCAGGACTACTACAAGAAGAACGCTCTCCATTACTCTCTATATTCAGAGGGTTCCGGACGCAATCGTTTCAAACGTGAACACTGGGCAGATGCTTAATACTTAAATAATCAATCAAAGAAAGCAGCGATGGTTTCGACCATTGCTGCTTTTTCGTCTACAATCGTGAAAGGTCATACCAAACTGCAACCGTTTACGCTATGATAGAGAGACAAAAAGGAAAAACACACTAAAGGGGAGTGTTCCAAATGATTCAAGATATGAAAAAAAGGCTCTGGGTCGTGCTCGGCTTATTGATTCCAATTACGATCCTTTCGCCCATGTTGATGACGTTATTTAACTATCACATCAGTTTTCCAGGGGATAAATACTTCGTCTTTATCCTCTCAAGTATTGTCTTCTTCTACGGTGGGAAGCCGTTTTTGAAGCACGCAAAGCATGAGATTCACCACAAGAAGCCCGGAATGATGCTGCTCGTGAGTCTAGGGATTATTACGGCCTACCTCTACAGCGCACTCGGGACTTTCGTGTTGCCTAACGCGATGGATTACTACTTTGAATTGGCGACACTGATCGCCATCATGTTGTTTGGACATATCGTCGAGATGAAAGCAAAAATGCGCGCGTCCATCGACCTCAACAGTCTCAAACAATTATTACCGAACGATGCGCTCAAAATTACTGCGGATGGTGCAACGGAAACAGTCGATGTCACGGCACTCGCAGTCGGTGATCGTGTGCTCGTGCGTCCCGGTGATAAGGTGCCGATCGACGGTGTCATTATTGAAGGGAAATCCGAAATCGATACATCGGCGATGACGGGAGAATCTCTCCCCGTCCAAGCGACAGTCGGTGATGAAGTGGTTGCGGGTACGGTGAACGGTGAAGGTGCTTTAACGATTGAAGTCGAAGCAGTCAGCGACGACAGCTATTTCAATCGTATGGGCGAATTATTGAAGAAAACAGAAGCGCAGAAATCTGCCGTGCAGAGTATCGCCGATCGTTATGCGGGGTATTTATTCTACTTTGCGGTTGCTGTGGCGTTTCTCGCGTTAATTACGTGGTGGACGATTCAAAACTTCGAATTCGCCATTCCATTTGTGGTGAGCACGCTCGTCATTGCGTGTCCGCATGCGTTGGGACTCGCGATTCCACTCGTTCACGCACGGACGTTGAGTCTCGCCGTGCGTTCTGGCTTCTTGATTCAGCAAATTGTGCCGTTCGAAGCGGCGCATCAGATTGATACGGTCGTTTTCGACAAAACGGGGACGTTGACGACGGGCGATTTCCAGGTCACAGCAGTGGGTGCTGAAACGAACAGTAGCGAACGCGAAGTACTAGCGCTCGCCTACAGCCTCGAGTACTACTCGGAACACCCACTCGCTACAGGTATCAGTCGTTACGCGGAAGGTGAACAGATTGAACGTTTGACGACTACAGACTTCAAAGCCGTACCGGGTGAAGGCGTGAGCGGTGTGATTGACGGCCACCACATCCAAGTGCTGAGCGAACAAGCGGCCAAACAGCATGGCATGACACTACCAGAAACGCTCACGACCGGTGCGACGTTGAGTATCGTTACGCGTGATGGTGAGTATCTCGGCTACATTGCGCTCGCCGATGAAATCGCGCCTCATGCTGAAGAAATGATTAAAGAACTTCACAAACAGAACATTCAAACAGTGATGATGACGGGGGATCGTGAGGCGGTCGCTTACAATGTTTCCGAACGTCTCGGTATCGATCAATACGACAGTCAGTGCCGTCCTGAAGATAAATCAGAAAAAATCGCCGCACTCGAGAACGAGGGGCATCACGTGATGATGGTCGGCGATGGGGTCAACGACGCGCTCGCCCTCAGTAAAGCCTCGCTCGGTGTGGCGATTGGAACGGGTACCGCGATTGCGATTGAAACCGCGGATGTCATGTTGGTGAAATCAGAATTAATGGATATTGTGACCTTACTCGATCTCGCGAAGCGTTCGCACCGCAAGATGATTCAGAATCTCTGGTGGGGTGCTGGATACAACATCATTGCTTTACCACTCGCTGCAGGGTTATTTACGCCATTTAATCTTGTCGTCACACCCGCGTTGAGTGCAGTGTTGATGTCCGCATCCACCGTGATTACCGCATTGAACGCTGCATCACTTCACGTCAAGAAACGTTAAATATCCTGATTGTAAGGCTCTCTGAACGGTTCCACATGCACGTCGACCGCTTCGATACCGAACGCCTGATAGAGATAATGTTCGATCTCTTCGGTAATCTGATGACCTTCATCTACAGACAAAGAGCCATCCACTAGAATCGTAATATCGAGGTAGATGTGTGCGCCGTACTGACGACCACGAATCGCACGAATCATGCGTACGCGCGGCACGTGGTTCATGATACCGAGGGCGTAGTGATCGAGTTTCGTCTCATCGAAACCGTCCGTTAAGGAAAAGACGCTCTTTTTGAAAATATCGAAACCGCTGCGCAAAATCACGAATCCGACGACGAGGGCGGTCAACGTATCAATCCATGGCAGATTGAATTGGGCGAGGATAACGGTGACGGTAGTGGCGATGGCGGTCAAGGCATCGCTGAAATTATCACGCGCGCTCGCCTGCAGACCGATACTGTGGAGCTTTTTAGCGAGATAATTGTTGTAGAGGTAGACAAGGATCATGATAACCGCACTGAAGGCACCGACCCAGGCCGCTTCAGGATTTGGGATCGCGTGTTTGGATTGGAAGAGTGCCTCACCGCTCGACAATAGCACGTTGACACCGATCAAGAGGATCACTAGGCTGACGATCAAGGCAGAGATGGTTTCTGCTTTCCAATGGCCGTAGCGATGGTCATCATCAGCCGGTTTTTTGGCGAAAGACATGCCCATCAGGATGATAAGCGTGTTACTCGTGTCGGTCAGGTTATTGATGCCGTCTGCGAGTACGGCCTTGGAATTGAGCAGGGAACCGACGACTAATTTGAGAATGGTTAACATCAAATACGCAAAAAATGACACCAGAGCACCATGTTTGGCTTGGTTGAGCTGTTTATCAGACACGTTGACCTCTCCAATCACTAAAATTCAATACGACCGATTATAGCACTTTTTCACTAAAAATCGTAAAATAGCAGTAAAGCACGACTAAGGGGGTGACAGTCGATGAGAGAAAAAGAAGTTAGACGATCACTGTCGATTTTTCCGATCGGGACAGTGATGAAGTTGACTGATCTCACGGCACGTCAAATTCGTTACTATGAACACCATGAGCTCGTCGTTCCGAAGCGTACCGACACCAACCGTCGCGTCTATTCGATGAATGACATTGACCGTCTCCTCGAGATTAAGGATTATCTCGCAGACGGATTGAAACTAAAAACGATAAAGAAAATTTATAATCATGAAACTTATACCCCACAGGAAGAAGAGGAATTGAAGCAACGCGAGTCGCATCAATTAACCGAAACGGAAATTCGCCATATCCTCTACAGTGAACTCAGAACCGCTGGAGGATTTGATGTAGAACCTGGCGAACCACCGCGTTTCTAATCAGATTATTATTGGAGGCATGGAGTATCTATGACTAAACGTCAGCACGGATTTGTTGAAGTAAAACAGGAAGAATTAACGGATATTATGGCAACCGCCCATTACTACCAGCACGAACAGTCGGGGGGACAGGTGGTTTGGATCGAAACAGCGGACGAGAATCAGGCGTTCGGTATCGGTTTCAAGACGCCACCGGAAGATAGTACGGGTGTTGCGCATATCCTCGAACATACGGTACTCGCCGGCTCAGAGAAATTCCCAGTCAAGGACCCGTTCATGACGATGACGACTTCATCGATGGCGACTTTTTTGAATGCGATGACGTTCTCTGACATGACGCTCTTCCCGTTTTCATCGACGAACCAGACGGACTTTGCGAATCTGATGGCGGTCTATTTAGATGCGGTTTTTGCGCCGAAAGTCATGACGGATGAGCGCTTGTTCCGCCAAGAAGGCTGGCACTATGAATTGGCAGATAGCGATGCGCCGCTCACAGTGAATGGGATTGTCTACAACGAAATGCGTGGTGAATACACGAATCCGGATCGTTTGATCAGACGGCAGGTCGATCAGTATACGCATCCGGGATCAACGTACGCCCATGAATCCGGAGGGGATCCTCAAGTGATTCCGACGCTTACCTATGAGGAGTTCAAAGCCTACTATAAGAAGTGGTATCGTCCGGATAATGCGCTGGTCGGTTTGTACGGAACGGTCGATATCGCGCATTCCTTAGCACAGATCGATGAATATTATTCACGCTTTAAAGCGAGCAATGCGACGGTCGAACGCCAAGTGCCGACATGGGAAGCTGGCAGACGTCAGTTGACGGTCGATTTTCCAGCCGATGAAACGTTAAAAGTTACCGAAGATAGTTACCTATCCTACGCTGTTCCAGCGACACAACTCGATGACTTGATGGGCGCCATGCGTGTGGCGATTCTAATGCTGATTTTGGTTGATTCCGAAACGTCATTACTGCGTGAAAAAATTGTTGATGCGGGTCTCGCTGACGATATGTATACGCTCAGCGCGGATGGTCAGTACGCGGATATGCGCTTCGTGTTGGAAAATATTAACGCGGAACGTGCGGACGAGATCGTTCAGATTATTGAAGATACTTTAAAAGAAATGGCTGAACAGGGCCTCGATCGCGAATTGCTTGAAGCAACAGTCGATCAAAACGAATTGAGTGCGCGCCAATTAAGCGGACGTAACCGTGGCATTACGGTGATGACACAGCTGATGGGTGGCTGGCGCTACCGCAATCAGCTGACTGATGTCTACCAATTCCAGGCGCACTTCAAACAGTTGCGCGAAGATATCCAAAACGGTGTCTTTGACGAATTGCTACAGCAGTTCATCTCTTCTCCAGATCGTTTGATTATTGTGCATCGTCCGAGTAACGAGAAGCGCCAACAGCAACAAGCCAAAGAAGCTGAGCGACTCGAAGCCATCAAACAATTATTCAGCGCGGACGAACGCGAACAAGTGATGGCGGACGAAAAAGCGTTAAAAGATTTTCAAGAAACGCCGGATAGTCCAGAAAATCTCCAGACATTACCGTTTTTGACGCTCGATGATATTGAATCGAAAGTTACGACTTTTGACGAAACCCGTGAATCGTTAGCGGGGGATGGGGTGCTGCTCAGCCATTGTCAGCCGGCCAATGGGGTCGATTACGTGACGTTGGCGTTCGCGCTCTCAGATATTCCATTTGAGGATATTCCGTACATCAACGATTTAGCGTTCCTGCTCGGCGAACTGAATACGACGTCGCACACGTACAAGGCATTGGAAGTGCAGGCGATGCGGACGACTGGCGGTATCAGTATCGATCCAGGGCTATACCTCAAACGCGCGTTCAGCGATGACTTTACGCCGCGTTTCTTGATCAAAACCAAGGCGCTCACGAAGAACTTGTGTTACGGATTGGATATTATTAAGGAGATCTTGACCGAGACGGATTGGACGGATGTATCGCGCATGCGTCGTGTCGTGAGTCAGGTGAAGAATGATGTTTATAACGATCTGTCCTCAGCCGGTTCGCAGACAGCGCTGACACGTTTGAACAGTCGTTTGACCGCTTCGGGGCGTTACGCCGAACAGATGGACGGGGTCGCCTATTACGATCATCTCGTCGACCTGCTTGAAGCGCTAGAAAGAGAGCCGGACACCGTCGTTCAGAAACTGAAAGATGTCTTAGCGCGTATCGTGAACCGCGAATCACTTGTCGTTTCCGTGACAGCCGATGATCACACGATTGAGGAGACCCAAACGATCGTCAAAGATTGGCTCGAAACCTTACCGCTCAACGAACGTCGCGAAGTGTTGGTGATCCCAGCAGTTTCAGCGGACATCCAAGCTGAAGCGTTGACGCAGTCGGACGGCGTGCAGTACATTGCGTACGGTAGTCGTTTGTCGACGGAACAGTTCCAGCCGAGCGGTAAGTGGACAGTCTTTACCAATTTGATGAGTAATGATATCCTCTATCGTTCCCTGAGACTTCAGGGTGGGGCGTACGGTCAAGGGCTAGTGATCAGTCAGACGGGTGTCTTGGCGGCGTATAGTTACCGCGATCCGAAGCTCGATCAGACCATCGATGTGTTCCAGCAGATGGCGAATGTACTCAAAAACACCCCGCTCACTCAGGAGGCGATCAATCGCTTGATCATCGGGGTGTTAGGTCAGTATCAGTACCCACTGCCACCACAACTCGTGAATGCGCAGGCACTGAAACGTTATTTCATTAATGATACGGAAGAGACCGTAATGGCGCGGATGCAGGAAGCATTGCACACCAAAGTCGCAGATGTTGATGCTTTTATTCAAATGCTCGAAGCGATGCACGACGATCCCAAAGTGGTCGTTTTCGGTAATGCAGATACTGTCGAGGCGGCGAAGCAGCACTTCGACCAGGTACGCGCGCTCAAACGCGACTAGCCGCTAAAACCGAGATACTGCCCGAATAAGGCGAGGACGATAGCCACTGCCAAACAGCCGTTCGCAAACCAGCGCAGCAGTTTGGCGGTGTCTTCGTTTAATTTGCCTCGAGAGTATTTCGAGACGATTGTCAGGTTCACAACGATAGCGACAATCGCTAGAATCATTGCGGGAATGTATTTAGACATGAAGCGTTCCCTCCAAAAAATAAATTTATAATCATTGTATCAAAAGACAGACAGTTGAACGTATGTAATATGTAATACGTAGAGAGGAAAGTTTTTATGACACGAGGATTTGAAATTGTATCAAAATACCAGGACGCGGGATTAGAATTACCGAAACGCGCGACGAAGGGCTCTGCTGGTTATGATATCGCAGCAGCTGAGGATACGATCGTGCCGTCATTTTGGAAGTCAGCCGTGACAGAAATCGCGAAAGATTGGGCGCCGTTCAACAGCTACAAAGAATTCGGCAATGATATCGATTTGAGCCAGATGAAACCGGTATTAGTACCGACTGGGCTCAAAGTACGTATGCCGGAGAACGAATACTTACAATTAACGTGCCGTTCCAGCAACCCGCTCAAACGTTCGCTCGTGATTCCAAACGGTGTCGGTATTATCGATAGTGACTACTACAACAATGCGGATAACGAAGGCGAAATGTTTGTGCAGTTGTTGAACTTCGGTATGGAAGATGTCGAAATCAAGAAGGGTGAACGCATCGCGCAAGGTATTTTCTTTCCTTACTTCTTGACAGACGATGACGTCGCGGAAGGCGAACGCATTGGTGGCTTCGGTAGTTCTGATGTGCCATTGACGGAGGATACTAATGGCGAAGAAGCGTAAAGTCATGTACGTCTGCCAGGCGTGCGGCTATTCTTCGACACAGTGGTACGGTAAATGTCCGAACTGTGGCACGTGGAATCAGATGGAGGAAGAAGTCATCAACGGGAAGGCGATCGTCCACCCCGAAGATCGTCCAACTGGGCGTTACACAAAGCCGACCACACTGAAAAAAGTGACCGCCGAAACTGAAGAGCGTATTCCAACTGATTTGAACGAATTCAATCGCGTGCTCGGCGGTGGGATCGTGCCGGGATCACTCGTGTTGATCGGTGGCGATCCGGGAATCGGTAAATCGACGTTACTGCTTCAAGTCTCCGCTGAAATGAGTGCGAAAGGGCAGACCGTCCTTTACGTTTCTGGGGAAGAAAGTATCCACCAGATCAAATGGCGTGCCGACCGTCTCGGTTTCGATGCGGCAGATTTTTATGTTTATTCAGAAACCGATATCGAAGCGGTTGAGGCGGCTATGCAGGCTCTCGAACCGAATTTTGTGGTGATCGACTCGATTCAAACGATGACCCATCCGAACAGCGATGGTGTCGCGGGGAGTGTGTCACAGGTGCGCGAAGCAACGAATAGCTTGATGCGCCTCGCGAAGTCGCTCAACATTACGATTTTTATCGTGGGACACGTGACGAAGGAAGGAAACATTGCGGGACCGCGTATGCTTGAACATATGGTGGATACCGTGTTGTACTTCGAAGGGGAAAAATACAATACCTTCCGTATTCTGCGCGCCGTCAAAAACCGTTTCGGATCCACCAACGAGATCGGCGTCTTTGACATGCAGCCGAACGGACTGAAAGAAGTCGCCAATCCCGGCCAACTCTTTATCGAAGAACGGCTCTACGGTGCGAACGGTTCCGCTGTGGTCGCTTCGCTCGAAGGCACACGCGTGCTCATGACGGAAATTCAGGCACTACTGACACCGACCGCGTTTGGGAATGCACGCCGTACCGCGAGTGGCCTCGACTACTCGCGCGTGTCGGTCATTATGGCCGTTTTGGAGAAGCGTGCGAACCTCATGCTTCAAAATCAAGACGCCTACTTGAAATCAACGGGAGGCGTACGTTTGGATGAACCGGCGATCGACTTGGCGATTGCGATGGCGATCGCATCGAGCTACTATGAGGTAGAAACCGCACCGACCGATTGTTTTATTGGGGAAATCGGTTTGACGGGTGAAATTCGTCGTGTATCCCGCGTCCAGGATCGCATTCAGGAAGCAGCGAAGATCGGCTTCAAGCGGATTTTTATCCCGAAAGGCAATCTCGAAGGCTTACCGAAAATGGACGATATCGAGGTTGTCGGCATTAAAACCTTAAAGGAAGGTTTAAAACTCGCCTTACCGCGTTAATCGGTAAGGCTTTTAGTGTATGATGGAATGAAAGGAGGTGAAAACAATGAAATTAAATAAAGATTCACGATTCTGGGCACTGTTGATTAATGTCATTATTCTCTTATTAGGTACCGGTTTCGGCTACTACGCACTGCCGAAACTCTGGGCTTTCTTCGGTCTGACTGCATTCTGGGCAACGAGCGGGCTCATTAATGCGCTGATCGGGTTCTTGTTATTTTTCGTTATTATTTGGTTAGTTCGCCCGTTTCGTGGTCGTCTGATTAAGAAAATTGAAGCGATCATTGAAGGCTTATCGATCGGTGACGTCTTGATCGCCGCAATCGGTGTGATTCTCGGGTTGATCATCGCCTGGCTGATCAACATGACGCTCGTCGGTTTGGATCTGCCATTTTTGAGCGATATTTTCCCAATTATCCTGACTGTCGTCTTTGCTGGCCTCGGTTACGCGATCGCTTGGATGAAGCGTGCGGATATTCGTAACTTTTTTATGCGTTTTGGCAATATGATGCCGGGACATAAGGAAGCAACTGCCGGTGACGCATTAACGAAAGCATCGGTCGAAACACCGACATTACCGGAAAACGAAGATGATCTCAGCGTGATCAAAGAAAAAGCAGAATTCTACCAAAGCGAACAATTCCAGCCGGTCAAGGTGTTGGATACGAGCGCGATTATCGACGGCCGTATTCAAACGGTTTTGAAGAGTGGCTTCATGGAAGGCGTGCTAGTCGTTCCGAACTTCGTATTGAAAGAATTGCAGTACATCGCGGATTCTGCAGACGCCTCAAAACGTGTGCGCGGTCGCCGCGGTCTCGATATTCTGAATGATATGCAGGAAGATCCAAATATCACGATTGAATTGTATCCAGGGGACTTCATCGAAGAAGAGGAAGTCGACCTCAAGCTCTTAATGTTGGCGGAAAAATTGAACGGTGTGGTGGTGACGACCGACTACAATTTGAATAAAGTCAGTCATTTCCACGGCATCAAGGTCCTAAATGTCAACGAATTAGCGAGTGCGTTGAAGCCAGTCGTGATTCCAGGCGATCAGTTAACGGTTAAGATCACCAAATCTGGAACCGAGCGTAAGCAGGGGGTTGCCTACTTGGATGACGGCACAATGATCGTTGTCGAAGAAGGGAAGAATCACATCGGTGAGACGATTAACGTTGAAATTACCGGTGCGATCCAGACCAATGCTGGGAAGATGTTTTTCGCTGATATTGTGAAATAGTCGGAACTATTTCTACATATTTAATTTATTTATGTTAGAATGGGCAGGATATTACTTGAAAAAAGCGAGGAGAAAGATACATGTCTGACAAAATTCGTGTTCGTTACGCGCCGAGTCCGACCGGTCACTTGCACATCGGTAACGCGCGAACGGCAGTCTTTAATTACTTATTCGCCCGTCACTTCGGTGGGGACTTCATCATTCGTATTGAAGATACTGACCAAAAACGTAACGTGGAAGACGGTGAATCCAGTCAGCTCGAAAACTTAAAATGGCTCGGCATGGATTGGGATGAAGGTCCGGATGTTGGTGGACCACACGCTCCTTACCGTCAGTCAGAACGTAAGGAACTCTACGAAAAATATGCGCAACAGTTAATTGACGAAGGAAAAGCGTACTACGCTTACGATACGGCGGAAGATCTCGAAGCTACGCGTCAAGCGCAGAAGGAAAATAACGAACGTCCGCACTACGTACCGAAATGGCGCGATGCCTCAGCGGAAGAGCGTGAACAGGCCAAAGCTGAAGGACGTCCAGAAACGATTCGTTTCCGCGTGCCAGATGATGTCGATTACGCATGGGATGATATCGTGAAACACAATATCTCCGTGAACTCCGACAACATCGGCGGCGACTTCGTCATCATGAAGAGCGACGGCATGCCGACGTACAACTTCGCGGTTGTCGTGGACGACCACGAAATGGAAATCACGCACGTCCTTCGTGGAGATGACCACATCGCCAACACGCCAAAACAGATCATGATCTACGACGCGTTAGGCTTTGAACATCCAACGTTCGGTCACATGAGCTTGATCATCAGTGCCGACACGAACAAGAAATTATCCAAACGTGACGAATCCGTGATCCAGTTCATCGAACAGTACCGCGCACTCGGCTACTTGCCAGATGCAATGTTCAACTTCATCACGTTGCTCGGTTGGTCGCCAAAAGGTGAAGATGAGATCTTCTCCATGGAAGAAATCATCGACATGTTTGATCCAAAACGCTTGAACAAAGCACCGGCGAAATTCGACAACAAGAAACTCGCTTGGGTCAATAACCGTTACGTGAAGAAGGCAGATGACGATACGATCGCTAAACTCGCGCTCCCACACTTGCGTGAAGCGGGACATCTCTCTGACAACCCAACTGACGAAGACCTCGCTTGGGCAGAGAAATTGATCGGTCTCTACAAGAACGAAATGTCTTACGCAGCGGAAATCGTCCCACTCTCTGAACAATTCTTTGTGGAGGAGATGGCTATCGATGAACGTGGGCGTGAAATTTTGGCAGAACCAACAGCCAAAACCGTGGTCGAAGCGTTCGAAACAAAAGTGAACGCGCTCGACGACTTCACGGATGAAAACATTATGCAAGCCATTAAATCGATCCAAAAAGAAGAAGGTATCAAGGGTAAGAAGCTCTACATGCCACTTCGTGTTGCGACAACCGGATCTGAACATGGACCGGGAATTGGTGAAGCGCTCGAATTGCAAGGTAAAGAACGTGTCTTGAATCACATCGCTCAAGCCAAACAATACTTAGCGTAGTAACAAGTGAGTGAGGGGGAACTTTAAATTTAATAGTTCCCAATTTACGGGTTAGAATTATGCGTTTTGGATCGTAAAAATCAAAGGTGCGCAGCTCGTCAAAGGTCGTGGCGGTCCACGCTGCATGACGATGCCGTTTGATCGCGCACCACTCTAAAACTGGTAAAAACGCACGTGCACTCTCGAATAACCGACCGCTGTACGTGCGATTTTATATATTAAGTAAATTGTTAGGAATTCTGTTAGGAGGAATATAGATAAAATGAACGCGCTTACCGCGTTTGCGGAATGGCTATGGGGTTGGCCCCTTTTAGCCTTAATTGTTATTGGTGGATTGTTGATTTGTATTCGTACAGGTTTCTTCCACCTCACACACTTCCCATACGTTATGCAACAAACGATTGGGCAAGTGTTCAAATCAAATGATGAAGGACAGGGTGAAGTATCACCGTTCCAAGCGATGACTACCGCACTTGCTTCATCAATCGGTGCAGCAAATATCGTTGTTGCGCCAGCGATCATCTTTACAGCGGGACCGGGTGCCGTGTTCTGGATGTGGTTGATCTCTATTATTGGACAAGCGACCAAATTCGCTGAAGTGACACTGAGTCTGAATTATCGTGAGAAGAACGACGAAGGGGAATACGTCGGTGGATCCAGCTACATGCTGGCAAAAGGTATCGGTGGTAAACTTGGGAAATTCCTAGGTGCTGCAGTGGCTTTCTTCTTGATGATTGAGATTCTACCGTCAATTACGATCCAATCCATTTCTGCCGCTGAACCAATCATGAATATCGGGGCAACATTCGGTGTGGATCCTCAAATCGTTAAATACTTCGCTATCGCTGCGATCTTCATCTTAACGGCCTTAGTCGTTTACGGTGGGGTAAAAGCGATCGGTGAAGCGACGGGTAAATTGGTACCAGTGATGGCTGTTTTGTACATCATCTTCGGTGTGATTATTTTAATTATGAACGTCGATACGTTGCCAGATGTGTTCCGTTATATCTTCGTCGGTGCATTCAAACCAGAAGCGTTTGCTGGTGGTTTCGCCGGTGCAACGTTACAGCGTGTCATCGGTGAAGGTGTCGCACGTGGGGTTTACTCTTCTGAATCTGGTATGGGTTCAGCAGGATACGGACATGCGGCAGCCGCTACTGACCATCCGGTGCGCCAAGGCTTCTGGGGTTGTTTCGAAGTCCTTGCCGACACGCTCGTATTAACGATGTCAACACTCGTTGTTTTAGCCACAGGAATTTGGACGCCAGGTATGTCTGAAGAAGCATTGTCTGCCAATGCCTCAAACGCTGTTGCTTCAGCATTCTCAGCCAGCTTCGGAACATTCGGATCAATCATGATCTCTATTTTCTTGTTCCTATTCGTGATTTCAACGTTAACCGTTGTTGTCTTCTACTGTGAAAAACAGGCAGAATACCTCTTCGGCACGAAAATTGCGAAATGGTTCCGTGCACTCGCCATGTTGATGGTCGCACTCGCTGCGTTCATTACCTTCGACAACGCAGGAACATTCTTGGATATTTCCCTTGGTTTGGTAGTTATTCCAAACATGATCGGGATTATTCTCTTGAGTGGTAAGGTTAAGGAATTAACTGATGAGTTCTTCCACGACCCATCCCTCTATCCAAAAGCGAAGAAGCGTAAAAATTAGATATTGCACAATATAATTATTAAGGTATACTACAGTTGATATACTTGCATATCATCCGAGGATGGTATCGAACGAAATAATTATAATTATATCGCACGTACTTATTCACTCTCTTCGGATAAGTGCGTGCGTTTTTTTGTGTCTGATAGTTATAGATTTAAGGAGGATCAGACAAATGGAATTTCTAACCACATTTTCAAATTGGTTATGGGGCTGGCCACTACTGTCATTAATCATTGTTGGTGGCTTAATTATCTGTTTTAGAACACGCTTTTTCCATCTCACGCATTTTCCATACGTTATGCAACAGACGATTGGACAAGTCTTTAGCTCAAAACAGCACGGCGAAGGCCAGCTATCACCATTTCAGGCAATGACAACTGCTTTAGCTTCTTCTATTGGTGCAGCTAACATTGTAGTCGCACCAGCCATCATTTTTACATCAGGACCAGGAGCAATTTTCTGGATGGTGTTGGTTTCTTTGATAGGACAGGCAACAAAATTTGCTGAAGTGACGTTAAGTATGAATTATCGTGAAAAAAATGAAGATGGGGAATATGTGAGTGGTGCGAGCTATGTGCTCAAAAAGGGCATTGGGGGTACACTCGGTAAGGTGCTCGGAACGCTAGTATCATTCTTCTTCATGATCGAGATTTTGCCTTCGATCACGCTGCAATCAATTTCTGCTTCAGAACCTATCATGACGATTGGGCAGACGTTTGGCGCAGATCCTCAAGTTGTAAAATATATTGCAATCGCAGCAATCTTTATTTTAACAGCACTTGTTACGTATGGTGGCGTTAAAGCGATTGGAGAAACAACGAGCTTCCTTGTACCGATTATGGCAGTTGCTTATATTGTATTGGGATTAATTATTTTGGTAATGAATGTTGATGAGTTACCGGATGTTGTTCGTTACATCTTCGTCGGTGCGTTCAATCCGAAAGCATTCGCTGGTGGTTTTGCGGGCGCAACGATTCAACGTGTGATCGGAGACGGTGTCGCACGCGGGGTATACTCCTCTGAAGCTGGTATGGGATCAGCAGGATACGGACATGCGGCAGCTGCCACTGATCATCCGGTACGTCAGGGGCTCTGGGGTTGCTTCGAAGTGCTCGCTGACACCATGGTCTTATTGATGTCGACTTTAGTTGTGCTCGCAGCAGGGATCTGGACACCAGGGATGTCGGATGCAGCACTTCAGGCCAGCGCATCAAACGCGGTTGACCGTGCCTTTAACGATAGCTTCGGTGTCTTCGGCTCCGTGATGGTTTCCATCTTCCTATTCCTCTTCGTTATCTCGACATTAATCGTGATTGTCTTCTACTGTGAAAAGCAGGCGGAATATCTCTTCGGAACGCGAATTTGTAAAATCTTCCGTGCACTCGCTATGTTTATGATTATTTTGGGCGCATTTGTATCTTTTGAGGGTGCAGGCACCTTTTTGGATATTACACTTGGATTAGTGATTATTCCTAATATGATCGGTGTCATTATGCTAAGCGGGAAAGTTAAGTCATTAACTAATGAATTTTTCAGTAATCCAACGTATTATCCTAAAGCCTCGAAGAAGAAATAAATATTAAGTAATTAAAATACGATAGTGTTGGCAGTATCTGTCATCACTATCGTATTTTTTATTGGTCGGATTTAAAAAATATTGAAAAGGGTCTGTCATTTATAAATAACTGTGTTATACTGTAGTCAGTAAGCGCCCATGGCTCAACTGGATAGAGTACCTGACTACGAATCAGGCGGTTGCAGGTTCGAATCCTGCTGGGCGCATCACATTAATCATCATTACTGTAAATGAAGCGCTGAAGATAGTTATAAACTATTTCAGCGTCTTCTTTATTTTTGGAGACAATTAATATAGTGTCATCTCCGGCTACACAACCTATGATATGTCTTTCCGATATTCTCAGCTTATCTATTAAAAATCCTACTGCTTGCCCATGACCAGGTAAAGTAGTTAATAAATTAACAAACTCTACTTGATGTATAGATAATCCAGATTCCTGTATTAAGAACATTAGTTTATCTTTGGTTGATTGATTCGTACTTTTAACAGAATTTCCTTGATCGATCGTATAGAAACTGCGACTACCATTGGATGTTTTGATGATATTCAATTCTTGCATATCCCGCGAAATAGTCGCTTGTGTCGTATGGACATTTTCTTTGTTCAGATAGTCGATCAATTCTTTTTGTGTCGAAATCATATTGTCATTAATTAATCTTTTGATGATTGCTTGGCGTTTAAAACGATTCATTGTGTATCCTTTCTCAAAATATTAGAATACTTTCGATAAATTCATGCATATTATACATTATACAATAGCCTTATGTATAGAAAACGCTTATTTTTTATTCAGAAAGCCCTTTCTTATAGGATAATGATGGATATTCTGCTATATTTTAAACGAATATCTCTCGAAAACAAATCAAAAACCTGTTATTATATAGACGTAGAAAAGAAAGGGATTACGTAAGGAGGAACCTATCATGGATAAACCAATTAGTGTATTTTCTGAAATTGGTAAATTGAAGACTGTTTTACTTCATCGCCCAGGTGAAGAATTAGAAAACTTGATGCCAGACTACCTCGAACGTTTCTTGTTCGATGATATTCCATTCTTGGAAAAGGCACAAGAAGAACATGATAACTTTGCGGAGTTGTTAAGATCTAAAGATATCGAAGTATTATATCTTGAAGATTTAGCTGCAGAAGCTATCGAAGATCCAAAAGTTAGAGAAGAATTCATCGATCAATACATGGAAGAAGCAGATATTCGTGGTGAAGCTATCAAAGGTGCTGTGAAAGACTTCTTCACTGGTATCAAAGATAACAAAGAATTGATCTTGAAGACCATGGCTGGATTACGTAAAGAAGAAATTTCAGATTACGAATTCAAGGGATTGACTGACATGGTAGAAACTAACTACCCATTCATCATTGACCCAATGCCAAACTTATACTTCACACGTGATAACTTTGCTTCATTAGGTAACGGTATTTCATTGAACCACATGTTCTCTGAAACACGTCAACGTGAAACGATTTATGCACAATACATCTTTGATCACCACCCACGCTTCTCTGGAGACAAAGTACCAAGATACTACGACCGTTCATACGCTACACGTATCGAAGGTGGGGACGAATTACCATTATCTAAAGAAGTTCTTGCATTAGGTATGTCTCAACGTACTGACGTTGCTTCTATCGAACGTATCGCTAAGACATTGTTCGAGAAGAAAGCTGGCTTCAAACATGTATTAGCTTTCGATATCGGTACGACACGTAAGTTCATGCACTTGGATACCGTGTTCACTATGCTTGACTACGACAAGTTCACGATTCACCCAGAAATTGAAGGTGACTTGAAAGTTTACTCCATTTCTGAAAAAGAAAATGGCGAAATCGAAATTGTTCTTGAAGAAGACACATTAGAAAACATCTTGTGCAAGTACTTGCACTTAGATGAAGTTACATTGATCCGTTGTGGTAACAACAACTTGACTGCTGCTGCACGTGAACAATGGAACGATGGTTCTAACACATTAGCCATCGCACCAGGTGAAGTTATTGTTTACGACCGTAACGTTATCACCAACAAAGCACTTGAAGAAGCAGGGGTTAAATTAAACTACATCCCAGGAAGTGAATTAGTTCGTGGTCGTGGTGGTCCGCGTTGCATGAGTATGCCATTGTTCCGTGAAGAAATTTAGTGGGTCGTCCAAAGAAGGAGAGAGATATATGACATCAGTTTTTCAAGGAAGAAGTTTATTAGCTGAAAAAGACTTTACACGTGCAGAATTAGAATACTTAATTGACTTCACTTTGCACCTTAAAGATTTGAAAAAACGCGGTATTCCTCACCACTACTTAGAAGGTAAGAACATTGCGTTGCTATTTGAAAAAACTTCAACACGTACACGTTCAGCATTTACAACTGCTGCAATTGACTTAGGTGCACATCCAGAGTACTTAGGTGCTAATGATATTCAGTTGGGTAAAAAAGAATCCGTTGAAGACACTGCTAAAGTATTAGGTAGCATGTTCGATGGTATTGAATTCCGTGGATTCCGCCAAGATGTCGTTGAAGACCTTGCTAAATACGCAGGTGTTCCAGTATGGAATGGTTTAACAGACGCATGGCATCCAACTCAGATGATTGCAGACTTTGCAACTATTAAAGAAAACTTTGACCGTCTTGAAGGAATCAACCTCGTTTACGTAGGTGATGGACGTAACAACGTAGCTAACAGTTTACTTGTTACAGGTTCTATCTTAGGCGTTAACGTTCGCATCTGTTCACCAAAAGAACTATTCCCTAACAAAGAGGTAACAGAATTAGCTGAAAAATTCGCTAAAGAATCTGGCGCAGAAATCATGATTACAGATGATGTTGATAAAGGCGTTAAAGATGCCAACGTATTCTACACAGACGTATGGGTATCAATGGGTGAAGAAGACAAGTTCGAAGAACGTGTTAACCTTCTTAAACCATACCAAGTAAATATGGACTTAATTAATAAAACAGGTAATCAGGACGGCGATTTGATTGTTCTTCACTGCTTACCAGCTTTCCACGATACGGAAACACAATATGGCCAAATGGTATCTGAAAAATTCGGTGTTTCTGAAATGGAAATTACTGATGAAGTATTCCGCAGCGATTACGGACGTCAATTCGAAGAAGCTGAAAATCGTATGCATTCCATTAAGGCTATCATGGCTGCTACGTTAGGAAACTTGTTTATTCCTAAAGTTTAGGAGTGTTCTGATAAAGCAGCATGAAATGTTTCATGCTGCTTTATTTTTTTATCAAAGAATAACTTATATTATATAAAAGGAGAATTATTATGAGTGAAAAAGTTGTTATTGCCCTCGGAGGAAACGCCATTTTATCAAAAGACGCTTCTGCTAAGGCGCAACAAGATGCGTTAAAAGACACAGCATCACACCTAATCAAATTGATTGAAAACGGAGATAATCTCGTTATCTCACACGGAAATGGTCCACAAGTTGGGAACTTGCTCTTGCAACAAGAAGCTGCTGACTCAGAGAAGAACCCAGCAATGCCATTGGATACCTGTGTAGCGATGACACAGGGTAGTATCGGTTACTGGTTATCCAATGCGTTGAAGAATGAAATGAAGAAGCATGGGTTGGATAACGAAGTGGTAACGATTTTAACAAGTGTTGTCGTTGATGAAGCTGACCCTGCCTTCAAAAATCCTACGAAACCAATCGGCCCATTTGTAAGTGAAGAAGAAGCCAAAGAGATGATTGCTCAGGGCTACACCTTTAAAGAAGATGCAGGACGCGGTTGGCGCAAAGTAGTCGCTAGTCCAAAACCCGTTGATATTCAGGAATCACAAACGATTAATCGTTTGATTAATGAGGGTGTCATTACTATTTCTTGTGGTGGTGGCGGTATTCCTGTTGTCGGTGAAGATGGACAGGGTGTCGAAGCTGTTATTGATAAAGATTTTGCTTCCGAATTATTAGCTGAACAAGTCGAAGCAGATCGTCTAATTATCTTAACGGGTGTAGATAATGTATACATTAACTTCGGTAAACCAGATGAAAAGAAATTAGAAGAAGTCACTGTTTCAGAACTCGAACAATACATGGATGAAGGCCACTTTGCGCCTGGTAGCATGTTGCCAAAGATCGAAGCAGTATTGAAATTCGTTAAAGGACATGAAGAACGTTCAGCAATCATCACGTCTTTAGAAAACTTAAGTAAGATTGAGGGTAACAACGCTGTCGGAACAGTTATTGTTAACTAAGAGGCAGACATGATTGAAGATAGATTTTTAGAAAATTTATCGATGTTTTCAATGTTATCGTTAGAGGAACTCCACGAACTATATACGAACAGCAAGGTACGACAATACACGAAAAACCAAGTATTGTTTTACGAAGGCGATACATTGAATAATATTTACGTGCTTTTCTCAGGATATGTACGTATTGAGAAAAATGATGCGGATGATCAGTATCACTATCTGGATTTCTTGAATGCTGAACATTTGTTTCCAGTGGTAGGTATTCAACAAGAAACGCAGTATAGTTATACAGCTATAACGCAAACTGACGTTGAGGTTGTGATTATACCAATCAGCAAAATAAAAGCGCTATTTAGTAAAAATATTGACTTTATGAGCTATTGGATCTGCTATCAATCAGATATAATGAGAGCATACATGACACGCGTTCAAGGGTTGTCGATTAATAGTGCGTTAGATCGTATAGTTGCTGTCCTCAAATTATTAGCTCAAACCATTGGTGAGAAAAATCGAGTGACTCAAAACATCGAATTACGATGTCCGATACCGATTAAGGATATTGCAACGATGACGGGGACAACGAGAGAGACAGCTGGCATCATGATGAAAAGATTGCAAAACATGGGATGCATCGAATATCATCACAAGCATGTTGTGTATTTAGAAGGTTTTCTAGAGAAAGGAGGCGAACTGTGAATTTATAAGCACAGTTCAATCAATTATGGCTAAAAAAGAGAAAAAATCGTTCCAGATTTCGTCATTCAGTATTCTCTTTATTATCTTGATTGCTTTGGGAATTATTACCATGTTCCTTGACGGTCAAGGATTTGCTCCACAAGTGGTTAATGATGCAACGGTTGATCATGTAGTCGGTGCACAATTCTCTGATATCATTATGGCGCCATTTAGAGGATTCCAAGAAGCGATTGAGATTAGTATTTTTATCCTGGTATTGGGTGGTTTCTTAAACATTGTCACACAAACAGGTGCCTTGGAAGCAGGTATCCAGTCTGTTGTTAAGAAACTGAAAGGCAATGAAATCAAGATTATTCCTATCTTGATGATCCTATTCTCAATCGGTGGTACGGCTTATGGTATGGCAGAAGAAACCATTCCGTTCTATGCGTTGCTATCGATCACAATGGTCGCCGCAGGATTTGATACCGTTGTGGCAGCTGGTACGGTATTACTAGGGTCCGGTGCAGGTGTGCTAGGTTCTACAATTAACCCGTTCGCTACAGGGGTGGCTATGGATGCGCTCAATGGTGTGGGTATCACGCCAAATACAGGCTTAATTCTCGGTATTGGATTTGTTATTTGGGCAGTGACAACCGCATTTGCTATTTTCACTGTCATGTCCTACGCCAAGAAGGTAAAACAAGATAAAGGTTCAACAATTCTTTCGTTGCAAGAGCAAGAAGATATGAAGAAAAACTTTGTCGATGGTAAAGATACAGATATGGAATTTACTGGTAAACACAAAGCTGTATTAACCGTATTCGGTTTCTGTTTCTTGATCATGATTACGTCATTGATACCATGGGGTGACTTTAGTATTACCGTATTTGACGGCTGGACATCATTCTTAACTGGAAATAGCTTCGGGGAATGGTACTTTGCTGACTTAGCAATGTGGTTCTTCATTGTTTCTATCATTGTGGCAGTGATTGCTGGATACAGTGAACAAGAAACGATTGATCACTTTATTGATGGTACTAAAGATATGATCTCTGTTGTATTGATTATTGTTGTTGCACGTGGGGTTTCGGTGTTGATGACACAAACTCACCTAGACTTATTAATCTTGGACAAAGCAGCGGGTATCTTAAGTGGATTATCTCCAGTATTATTTGTTATCGGTGCATATATCTTATACTTGGGACTATCTTTCTTAATTCCATCGACTTCAGGACTCGCTGTTGTTTCGATGCCTGTTATGGGTGGTTTAGCACAACAATTAGGTCTTAGTGCAGATGTTATGACAATGATCTTTGTTGCAGCTTGTGGTTTGGTTAACCTCATTACGCCAACATCCGGTGTGGTAATGGGTGGTTTGAATATCGCTAAAGTCAACTATCCAACATGGTTGAAATTTATGCGCAAACCATTGATTATTATCGCGGTGCTCAACTTGATTATTTTGATTGCTGCGATGTTGATGGTTTCATAAGTTAAATATATTCATGTTTTCTAATACTCGACGATTTTACGAAGAAAGTCGTTGAGTATTTTTTTAATCATTGAAAAAGTCGGTAACCTATTATTTATGTTAGAATAAGTCAGAGGGTAGTGTAGTTGCCGTTTCTATTTTGCCTGATTCAGAGATGGTGATTATCTACCTTTTTGTTTTAAATTTAGCAAATATTCACTAATATTCTATTGTTATATACGATATAATTAGTGTACGATAAATAAGACTTACTAATTTAAATTTGTGATAGCTATTAGCCAAATTTAATTAATTTCTATAAGAGACGGTTGGAGGTATTGATAATGGATAACAAAGCGACCATTGCACATTTATTACACCCATTGGTAGAAGATGGGTTCACAGAAGAAGAATTACAAAACGTCTTGGAAGTCCCTAAAGACGAAAAGATGG
The DNA here is from genome assembly GCF_053762225.1 of Aerococcus vaginalis. Taxonomy (NCBI): domain Bacteria; kingdom Bacillati; phylum Bacillota; class Bacilli; order Lactobacillales; family Aerococcaceae; genus Aerococcus; species Aerococcus vaginalis. Next base: position 191,278 of record NZ_JBSMYC010000003.1, on the reverse strand, counting down.
GGGATATTGCCTTCCCAGCATTCCAATTAGCGAAGGTTCGCCACCAAAATCCAAAAGAAATTGCAGAAGATATCGTGTCTAAGTTACCAGCGGACGACATCTACGGCGATGTCAAAGCAGTCGGCCCTTACGTTAACTTCTCCTTGAACCGTGACGCACAGTTCAAAACGATTCTTTCTGATATTTTCGAAAAAGGCGCGGACTACGGTTCTGACGATCTCGGTCACGGACGTAACGTGACGATCGACATGTCTTCACCAAACATTGCGAAGCCAATGTCTATGGGTCACTTGCGCTCAACCGTTATCGGTAACTCCCTCGCTGAAATCGTGCGTAAGATGAATTATACACCGGTTAAGATCAACCACCTCGGAGACTGGGGAACGCAGTTCGGTAAATTGATCGTCGCTTACCGCGGTTGGGGTGATCCTGAACGTGTGGAAGAAAACGCCATTAATGAATTAGTAAAATTATACGTTGAATTCCACGAACGTGCTGAAGAAAATCCAGAACTCGATGACGAAGCGCGTGCGACATTCCGTGCATTGGAAAATGGCGATCCAGAAGTGACTGCACTTTGGGAAAAATTCCGTCGCGTCTCTCTTGAAGAATTCCAAACCGTTTACGACCGTTTGAACATTACCTTCGACTCCTACAAGGGTGAAGCGTTCTACAATGACAAGATGGATGAAGTGGTTGACGATTTAACTGAAAAAGGGGTATTGAAGAAAAATGAAGGTGCGATGATCGTCGAATTAGAAGACGAAGAATTGCCACCAGCATTGATCAAGAAATCTGACGGTGCGACCTTGTACATTACGCGTGACTTGGCAACCGCTTATTACCGTAAACGTACTTACGACTTCGCGCAAAGCTTGTACGTGGTGGGTAGCGAACAATCCGTCCACTTCGAACAGTTGAAAGCCGTCCTTCAAAAACTCGGCAAAGACTGGCAAGAAGATATGCACCACATCAAATTCGGTTTAATTACGGTGAACGGTAAGAAATTATCCACCCGTAAAGGTAAGATCATCCTCTTGAAGGATGTCTTGGATCGTGCGGTTGACTTGGCACACGAACAGATCGAAGCGAAGAACCCAGATCTCGAAAACAAAGAAGCGATCGCTGAAGCAGTCGGTACAGGTGCGGTTATTTTCCACGACTTGAAGAACGAACGTCTCAACAACTTCGACTTCAACTTGGAAGAAGTCGTACAGTTCGAAGGGGAAACCGGTCCTTACGTACAGTACGCGAACGCACGTGCACACAGTATCTTGCGTAAAGCCGGCGAAGACGTTAATGCGGATCTTTCTGCAGCTGAAGCACTCAACGACGACTACAGCTGGCGCATTGTGAAACGTTTAGGTGACTACCCAGCCATCACACGTCGTGCCTTCAACCGTTACGAACCATCCGTCATCGCCAAATACGCGATCGACTTGGCACAGGACTTCAACAAATACTACGGTAACACTCGTATCTTGAACGATGACAGTCAGCTTCAAGCACGTTTGGCGCTCGTTAAAGCCGTAACCGTCGTATTAGAAGATGCATTATCACTCTTAGGTGTCAAAGCGCCACAAGAAATGTAATTAGAATCAATTCATGCAACTAGAGAAGAGGCAGGCCACTGTCTCTTTTTTGTTTAGGAAGAAATATGTTTCATAGTAAAATATAAAAAAGTGTGCAGAGGAGGATAGCATTATGGAAGAAAAACTGCATCGACAGACCGAACACACCACGCCTGTGACAGAATGAGAGAAAGATATAAAAGCCATTCAAGAATTAACTGAAGATTGGCCAATAAAAAGACTAGATACAAAGGAAAAGATTGAAGCGTGATTGTTAGAGGAATAAAATAACCTGCTAAATCGTCAGAAAAATAAGAATAATAATTTGATTTATACGATACTCCAGCCTAAAATAAAGAAAAGGAAATATTTTTCAATGTAATGGAGGGATCATCATGTCTCAAAGAACCATTAGTCCATATTTCTTTATTGCGGGTATTTCGATTTTTGTCTTGTCCTTATTTATTCCAGCCACATGGTTTGGTCCGTTGAAACCAGTCGGCTGTAGTACGTTATTTGTTTGTCCGATTATTGGCCTCATCGGTGCGGTAATCGCTTTTCGTGATGGGCGGATGCTTTGGAGTCTGATGAACGGCTTAATGATCGTGAGTTTTCCACTCGTCATGTTCTTCGGCTACGTATTATTCGGCGTCTAATAATGATTGCAAATCAGCTGTCGCTCGGTTAATATCAAACTTGTCGGAAGTTATCCATTCAAATCACCACCTATTTGCAGATTAGCGCTAGGTAGCGGGGGTGCGCTACGAATAGCGCTTTGGGTATTAACCCATTGTGCAAAATAAATTGTGAATATGGAAATTGAATCGCGGAACATCAGTGATTGGTGTTCTGCGATTTTTTTATAATTCACAATTGCATCGGCTAAGGGGGAGGGCTATCATAGACCTATGAAAAGCAAGTGAAGGGATAGCGATTAATGTATGTTGAAGGATAAGAAATTAGGAATTAAGGTACTCTGCTTCGCTCTCGGCGTGTTCATCAATGCGTTAGGGATCGATCTCATCACAAAAAGTGACCTCGGAACGTCACAGATTTCCAGTATCTCCTACGTCGCCAGTCTGAAATTCAACTGGTTGAGTTTTGGGATGTCGACCTTTCTCCTCAATGCGATATTTATGGTCATGCAGGTCTTCATTCTCAAGGGGAAAATCAACTTAAAATTATTACTTCAGCTGCCTGTGAGTTATCTACTAGGATTCTTTATCAACATGAACATGAGCATATTGCGCTTCTTCCAGCCAACCAATCTCATGACAGAAACTATCAGTCTCGTGCTCGGCTGTGTGATTTTGGGACTCGGAATCAGCATCGAAGTCGCCCCAGATATTGTGAAAATCCCAGGTGAGGGGATTGTCGCTACCATGTCCAAAGTCTACGGCATTTCATTCGGCAAGGTCAAAATGCTATTCGATATGACACTCGTTATCCTCGCTGCAATCCTATCGTTAATTCTCTTCCATCGCATCGAAGGGATCGGCATCGGTACTGTCGTTTCAGCGCTGATGGTTGGTAAATGCGTTAATATCTTCAATCGTCTCTTGGAACCGACGTACGACAATTTATCGCATTAAAATAATCAATACCATGAAAAAAGGACTTTCCATGCGACGGAGAGTCCTTTTTGATTATTTTTTCTTCACCCAACGTACGATCAGTCCGATGATAATCAACCAGCCGAAGAAGGCTTTCCAACTAAAAGGTGTGCGTTTGACGCGGAATGTGACTTTCATGATAACCTCCAAAATCTAATTTTTTACGTATTTATTTTATGCTAGAAGATCACTCAAAACAATAGATCATACCCGTCAAATGTCTAACATAAATTGCTCTTTGTGAGCGATAACTATATAATTGATAGTGTAAAGAAATCGTTATCTAGTCTACTACAAGGAGGATAATATGGATAAGCAATCGATTAAACGCTGGCACTATACGGCGATCGGCTTTTTTGTAGCAACGTTATTGTTGAACTACATCTCAGCGTTCGGCTGGGTATTGCCGTATACGCAGCAAGAAATTTCTGATATGCATTTGAATTTACTGGCGCCGGCCGGTTTCACATTCTCCATCTGGGGAATTATTTACATTGGTATGGCTGTCGTCCTCGCGATTCCGTTTTTTATGAAACTCAAGCAGAATACGCAGCGTTTCTATTACGGTGAAATGATTCCGCTCTTTATTCTGTGGAATATCTTCAACATATTGTGGACGCTCACGTGGAATTCTGACTGGATCTTCACAGCGTTGATCATGATCGTATTGTACACGTTGACGCTATTGTTTATGGTAAAACGCCTCAGCAACCGTCCAGATATTGCGCGTTCGTTCAAATGGACGCTCACGTTACCGATCGGCTTGCATGCCGGTTGGTTGACGTTCGCGACATTCACGAATGTGATGACCTGGTTCGTGAAGATCGGTATGGATGGCCTCTCATTCTTCGGCGCATTGTTTGCGATTCTCTTTATGATCGTAGCGACGGCTTGCGTGTTATTCCTATTCATGCAGTTCAACAACTGGGCGTTGACCGTTCCAGCACTCTGGGCGCTGTTCGGTATCATTATGAAACAACGTCCCGGATCAGAATTCATTAATTCAAACGGCTTCGTGATGTTTATCGCGCTCGTGCTCTTCGTTGGCGCATTAGCGCTCCACTTCATGATCCTGCAGAAAAATCGTCGACGCGGTTATTAATTACTAATTAAGGCAAAAATAAAACGCATCATCTTCGGATGGTGCGTTTTTGTTAGCTATTCTTCGAGTTCTAAACTCTTCATTTCCCACGCTTCAAGCGTATCGTCATAAGCAGTTTTGCGTTCGGTGAGCTGCTTATTGAGTTCGTGCAGTTTCCCCGTATCTGATAAATATTCCGGTTTGATCATTTCGTTCTCAATTTCAGCGATTTCCGCTTCTAATGCTTCAATACGTGCTTCCAGTTTTTCGATGTCGCGTTTGAGTTTGCGATATTTTTTGCGTTTTTCCTTATCGTCAAGGTAATTCTGTTTGGTTGCGCTGGTTTCAACGGTTGCGGTTTCTGTCACGATGCCATTCTCGCGGTTCATCTCCGCTTCACGTTCGGCCTGTTCCTGTTTCTTCTGGACATAGTAGTCATAATCACCGAGATAGAGCGTGCTACCGTCCGTGTCCAGTTCCAATACCGCCGTCGCAATGCGGTTGATGAAGTAACGGTCGTGGCTCACGAAGAGGATCGTGCCGTCGAAGTTGATCAATGCATTCTCCAACACTTCTTTGGAGTCGATGTCCAAGTGGTTGGTCGGTTCGTCCAAAAGCAGGGTGTTGTCGTGCTTCATGGCGAGTTTTGCGAGTTCAAGACGTGCTTTTTCCCCACCACTCAAAGCGGCGACAGGTTTCATCACATCGTCACCGGTAAAGAGGAAACTGCCGAGCAGGGAGCGAATCACCACTTCGTTATAGGTCGGGTGTTCGTCCCAGAGTTCATGGAGGATATCTTTCTTCGAGTGCAGATTGCCGAGTTCCTGGTCGTAGTACCCGATATCAACGTTGGTACCGTACGTAATGTCACCTTTGATGGCTGGCAGTTGTTTGATTAGAGTCTTTAATAAGGTCGATTTACCAATCCCATTCGGTCCAACCACGGCGATCGCATTCTGTTTTCTCAGATCGAGATTGATCGGATAGGAGACCATCTCCCCGTCGTAGCCAATGCCGAGCTCATCGGTGTGGATGACGACATTGCCGCTCGTTTTGTCTGAGTAGAAACGGATATACGGCGATTTTTCGTCCTGCTTCGGTTTTTCGATTTTTTCCATACGTTCCAACTGTTTGCGGCGACTCTGCGCCATCTTGGTCGTAGAGGCACGCACGAGGTTCCGGCTCACGTAATCTTCTAATTTAGCGATTTCTTTTTGTTGTTTTTCGTACGCTTTTTCGGCAGAAGCGAGGCGAACCTGACGTTCTTTGAGGTAAAAACTATAGTTCCCCGCGTAACGTTCGATACCGCTGTGTGCCATTTCGTATGTTTCGTTCGTCACCTTGTCTAGGAAATAACGGTCGTGGCTCACGATCAGTAGGGCACCCGGATATCCTTTCAAATAGTTCTCAAGCCAAGTGAGCGTGTCGATATCCAAGTGGTTAGTCGGTTCGTCCAAGATAAGAAGATCGCATTTCTCTAACAATACTTTCGCCAGAGCGAGTCGCGTACGTTGCCCACCAGAAAGATCGCGCACTCGCTGTTCCCACATCTCTTTTGGAAATTGGAAGCCGTTCAGCACCATCCGAATTTCGGATTCGTAGCTGTAGGCGTTGCGGCGATTCAGGGTGTTTTGAATGCGATCGTAAGTCTTTAATGTTTCCTGATATTCCGGACTGTCGGGATTCACACTCAGTTCGGCCATCTGCATCGATACCGTCTCGGCCTGTTTGAGTAGTTGCTTCACATCATCGAAAGCACTCTCGACTTCTTCATAGACCGTGCGTTCAGGGGCGATACTGTCGACGGTGGCGTGCTGATCCATATAGGCGAGGCGCATCTGTTTCGCACGTGAAATCGTCCCTTCATCCGGCGCTTCTTCACCCGCGATCATCTTGAGCAACGTCGATTTACCGACACCGTTTCTTCCCACCAATGCCACACGACTATTTTCTTGAATACTTAAGGAAATGTCTGAAAAGAGTACTTCAGAGCCAAAGCGACGCTCTAAATGGTTTCCTTGTAACAGAATCATGAAATTTTTCCTTTCTTTTTCGTTCTTTTTCATCTTAGCACATGAATTTGTGATATGATAGCCTGTGACAGCTTTAACAATAATTCAGTCAAAAAGTGTCAGAGACGATAATAACAACAGCTCACGGACTGAAATCAGCAGAAAATTGTCGGTCATCACACTTGCCGATTCAATCACAAAGCTGATACAATAGTTCCAAGCATTACTTTGAGAGGAGAATCGTTATGCCTAAGATACCGAAAGCCACTGCCAAACGTTTACCATTGTACTACCGTTATTTACGTTCATTTGCGGATATGGGCAAAAAGCGCATTTCATCTCGAGAATTGAGTGACGCGGTGAAGATTGATAGCGCGACGATTCGCCGAGATTTCTCACACTTTGGTACACTCGGGAAACGTGGCTACGGATATGACGTCGAAAAAATTACAGAATTCTTCAATAAACAGCTCTATCGTGAATCTCTGACAACAGTCGGATTGATCGGGGTTGGTCATTTAGGGAACGCACTGATCCACTACAACTTCAAGAAGAGTAACAGTGTGCGTATCGGTGCCGGATTTGATGTGAACGAGAAATTGATCGGAACCGTTCAAAATGGGGTGCCGATCTATTCTATCGATGATGTCGTTGATACACTTCAGGATATGTCCATCAAGATCGTTATCTTAGCCGTTCCTGAATCACACGTACAGGACGTTGTTGATAAATTGAAAGACACGGACGTCGAAGGGATTTTGAACTTTACGCCAGCGCGTTTAGAAGTGCCAGAAGGGATGTTCGTTCAGAACGTCGACTTGGCGAACGAATTGCAGACGTTGATTTACTACATTGGTGTGAGACACCAGAACGAAAACAACGACTAATTAACTAAAAAAGCAGTGATTTCATGTCACTGCTTTTTTCATGCCTTATTTTCGATCCTGTTTTTTGAACCAGCGATAGATCGGAATACTCCGAATCAGCTGTACGAAATTGTTGGTTGAGAAGAGCAACCAAATAAAGGTAAAGAATCCGAAGCTTCCATTAGTAGAGACGGATTCAATCGCAAAGAAGAGGAACATCGCACCCAAAATCGCACGCATAATAATGCTGGTTAGAATGGCTTTTGATGGCATTGGACGGTTCCTTTCTATTTGTGTTTTCTTTAATAATAAAGTCAACGACAAGTTTACCCAACGCCATCACAAAATGCAAGAATTCGCATGGTTATCGACTTTTTCATATTAAAGGTTAAAAATTTCTAAATAAGGTCAAAAAAAGTCAACTTATCTATTGCATTTCACTAATGCTCGCGTTACTATAATTAATGTCAATTAGCACTTGAATGAAATGAGTGCTAACCGATCAACTTATGGAATATGGAGGGAAACATTAATGCTAAAACCATTGAATGAACGTGTGATTGTCAAGGTCAAAGAAGAAGTCGAAGAAAAGACAGCTTCAGGTATTGTATTGCCATCTGCTGCTAAAGAAAAACCGCAGATTGGTGAAGTCATCGCTGTGAGCGATGCAACTGAAGAATTCGTACCGAGCGTTCAAGTCGGCGACAACGTGTTGTTTGAAAAATTTGCAGGCAACGAAGTCACTTTCGAAGGTGAGAAGTACTTAATCTTAAAAGAAAAGGATCTTGCAGCGATCGTTGAATAATCCTTAAAGTACACGACTCATCAGCAAGTCAGAAAGGAAGATGTAATCAATGAGTAAAGATATTAAGTTTTCTGAAGACGCGCGTCAATCCATTCTTAAAGGGATCGACACCTTAGCAAACACTGTAAAAGTAACCTTGGGACCTAAAGGTCGTAACGTTGTATTGGAACGTAGCTACGGCTCCCCATTAATCACAAACGACGGTGTGACCATCGCCAAAGACATCGAACTCGAAGATCACTTCGAAAACATGGGTGCGAAACTGGTAACGGAAGCCGCATCTAAGACAAACGATGTCGCAGGTGACGGTACCACAACCGCAACGGTATTGACACAGGCGATCGTTCACGAAGGATTGAAGAACGTAACGGCCGGTGCTAACCCTGTAGGCGTACGTCGCGGAATCACTAAAGCCGTAGAAGAAGCGGTCGCTGGTTTGCGTGACATCGCACAACAGATCGATTCCAAGGAAGCCATCGCAAACGTTGCATCTATCTCATCCAGCAGCAAACAAGTCGGTGAATTTATTGCGGAAGCGATGGAAAAAGTCGGCAAAGATGGTGTCATCACGGTTGAAGACTCCAAATCCATCAACACATCCCTCGATGTTGTAGAAGGGATGCAATTTGATCGCGGTTACTTGTCACAGTACTTCGTCACTGACAACGACAAGATGGTGACTAACATGGATGATCCATATATCTTGATTACAGACAAGAAGATCTCAAACATTCAGGACATCTTGCCAATCTTGGAACAAATCATCCAACAAGGTAAATCACTCTTGATCATTGCCGATGACGTTGACGGTGAAGCCCTCCCAACCTTGGTATTGAACAAGATTCGCGGTACGTTCAATGTTGCCGCTGTTAAAGCCCCTGGATTCGGTGACCGTCGCAAAGCCCAATTAGAAGATTTAGCGATCTTAACGGGCGCAACCGTGATCACTGAAGACTTAGGTCTCGAACTCAAAGACATGACGTTCGATCAATTAGGTCAGGCAACGAGCATCACAATCACTAAGGACGACACAACAATCGTCGGTGGTGCCGGTAACAAAGAACAATTAGAAGAACGTATCGCTCAGATTCGTCGTCAAATCGATGAAACAGAATCCGACTACGACCGTGAAAAATTACAAGAACGCCTCGCAAAATTAACCGGTGGGGTAGCAGTCATTAACGTTGGCGCAGCCACTGAAACGGAACAAAAAGAAGCGAAATTGCGTATCGAAGATGCTTTGAACGCGACACGCGCAGCCGTTGAAGAAGGTATCGTCGCTGGTGGTGGTACAGCCTTTATGAACGTTCAAGAACGCGTCAACAAACTCGCAGAAAGCCTCGAAGGTGACGAACAGACGGGTGCTCAGATCGTGAGTCGTGCCTTGACCGCACCGTTGCGTCAAATCGCTGAAAATGCTGGTTTGGAAGGTTCTGTTATCGTTGAACACATTCGTGAAAAAGAAACAGGTGTCGGCTTCAATGCCGCAACTGGCGAATGGGTAAACATGATCGAAGCCGGTATCGTTGATCCTGTCAAAGTGACCCGTTCCGGCCTTCAAAACGCAGGTTCAATCGCAGGCTCCATCCTCTCAACAGAGGCAGTTGTCGCAGATCACCCAGAACCAGAAAAGAATGACATGCCGGCTGACCCAACACAGGGCATGTACTAAGCCGAGCAGGGTATGAGTGATTTGGACCGCACGTTCAAATAATTTCACAAAAAGTAAAAAATGCGATTTTAGCCTTTACATACAGACTGAAATTGTGTACCATATAATGGTTGATTACTGAAAAAAAGTAAGTAAAACATTGAAATCAAAAAAGGAGTTTTGATTAATGAAATTTGGAGTAATCGTTGGTTCTTTACGTAAAGATTCATTCTCTGAAGGTGTTGCTAAGGGAATCATCGCTGGTTTACCAGAAGACGCTGAAGTAGAATTCATCGGCATTGACATGCCACTTTACAACGAGGACTTCGACGAACAGGACATCCCTGAATACAACGTTTTCCATGAAAAAGTTTCAGAAAAGGATGCCATCATTTTCGTTACGCCAGAACACAACCGTATGGTACCAGCTGCGTTGAAGAACGCTTTGGACGTTGGTACTCGTCCATGGGGCCAAAATGTTTGGGCTGGTAAACCTGCATTGATCGCTTCTCAATCCACCTCTCCAATGGGTGGTATGGCTGCTAACTACGCAGTTCGTCAAGCATTGGTATACTTGGACATGCAACCAATGCAACAACCAGAATTGTTCATCAACTCTTCTAACGCATTGAACGAAGACGGAACAGTTAGCGAAGGCTCTGTTGACTTCTTGAAGGACGCAGGTAAAGGCTTCTACGACTTCGCTAAGAAATTTGTTGGCTAATTTCAATTAGACCACACTCATAATATTTTCCAACATCCGCTGATGATTCGGCGGGTGTTTTTTTGTCCTTAAGTGCGAAAGTCGTTCGCGTTAATGAAAGATCCCGCCCTCCATTTAATTGTTCACAAACACCTTGAAATAGTCGCTACAAACCGCATGATATCGCCGATAAATAAAAAGTGAAAAAATATAGGACTTTTCCCTTTACATACTTACTAAAAACATGCACTATATAAAAGTAATCAAGAGAGTAAAAAACATAAGTAAAGGAGTTTTTGACTAATGAAATTTGGAGTAATCGTAGGTTCTTTACATAAGAATTCATCCTCTGAAGGTGTTGCTAAGGGAATCGTTGCCGGTTTGCCAGAAGATGCTGAAGTAGAATTCATCGACATTGACATGCCGCTCTACAACCAGGACTTCGACGAACAGGACATTCCTGAATACAACAAATTCCGTGAAACAGTTGCTGCTCAGGACGCAATCATCTTCGTAACACCTGAACACAACCGTATGATCTCAGCTGCTATGAAGAACGCTTTGGACGTTGGTAGTCGTCCATTGGGTCAGAACGTATGGGACGGTAAACCAGCATTGATAGTTTCCCAATCATCAGGTGCTATGGGTGGTATGGCTGCTAACCACGCTGTTCGTCAAGCATTGGTATTCTTGAACATGCAACCAATGCAACAACCAGAATTGTACGTTAACTCTTCTAACGCATTGAACGAAGACGGTACCGTTAACGAAGGTTCTGTAGAATACTTGAACAATGCTGCTCACGCATTCTACGACTTCGCGAAGAAAATTGTCGGCTAATTCCTTTCTAATAGAGCCAAACTCATAATATTTTCAAGCACCCGCTGATGATTCGGCGGGTGTTTTTTTGTGTTGATATCACATTTGAATGAAAGACGTGTGCTTGTTACGATTGATATGTAAGCGGAAATAAAAACGTAGTTATTAATTTTGGGGTGACTACAAAGATGATTGAAAAAATATATCGCCCATGGGTTATGATGCTGTCTCTTATGGTATTAATTGGCTGTGCGGTGATGGTTAGACTTGCTGGTATATCTTTTCGGGAATGGGTATCTTCTCAGCTAATTATTTATATAACTTATGAAATTTATCTTTACAGATATCTCCAATACCATTGGGAACATCATAGAAAATATCAAAATGACAGTCAATCAATGTGGATTTTGGTGATATCTCATGTGGTATTGATTGGCTGTGCCGTGATGACTAAACTAGTTGGAATATCTTTTGTGGAATGGATATCTTTGCAGTTAATTCCTATTATACTTTATGGAATTTATTTCTATAGATATATTCAATACCATTGGGAGAAACACAGAAACAAGTGATAGACAATCGATCATATTCATATTTCGAGCGCTGACTGATTGAAGGTCAGTGCTTTTTTATGTTAAGTAACTGTTATGATCAATAATATGATGTATACTAGAATAATAAAAATACAGTGAGTAGGTACATTGTATTGGCAGACAGAGCCCTTAATCTGTTCGTTGGTCTTGATAAGCGACGAAGTCTTATCCATGCCTAAGCCTCGCTCTTATAGCGAGGTTTTTTATATCATTGAATAATTATTTGACTCATACAAAAAAACGCCTCCGCTAGTGGGAAACGTTTCATTCATTTTAGATATGATTCAGATTAAAAAGGTTCGAGAATATATTCAGCATCGAATGTTTCACCGGCAGCTAAGGTTTGGTTGCCGGCTTTTTGTGCGAAGTCGTGGTTACCGTTCGCGATGTCTGGGAGGCCGAACCATGGCTCGATGCAGACGAAGGTGGCGTCGGTTGGGTACGGACTCCAGATGCCGACGTATGGGAAGCCGTTCGTGTCGAGTTTGATGCCGTGCGTGCGGTCGCTGTTTTCCAAGCCGACTTTGACAGCTTTGTCGCCGAGTTCGAATAATTGTAGACCGTCCTTGAACTGTTCGCGCGTCAACATGCCGTCTTCCAAGTTAACCTGTTTCCCTGTCGTGTCGTGGATGAAGTTCCCTTCGCCGATGCCGTATTCAGTCACCTCATCGTGTGCACTGAAGGTTAATTGGTAGTCATTAAATGTTTCACCTGGCGCGAGCGGGACGTTGAAGGCAGGGTGGGCACCGATGGAGAAGTGCATGTCCCCATCATTCGTGTTCTTCACGCTGTATTTCACGCGCAGTTTATCGCCGTCCAACTGGTAACCGATACGGAGTTCGAAGTGGTACGGGAAGATTTTGAGTGTTTCGTCATTTTCTGTCAGTAAGAAAGTGATCGCGTCATCCGTCACTTCTTCCGCTTCAAAGAGACTGTGGCGTGCGAAACCGTGCTGTTTGGAGTCGTAGCGCGTACCGTCGATTTCCATGTAGTCATCTTCCAAACGGCCACAGTGTGGGAATAACGTTGGTGTCTGCCAGCCCCAGAAATCTGGGAATCCTTGGAAAATATATTCAAAATTGGCATCGTTACGGCGCAAACTCTGAAGCTGAGCTGCGTTCGTTGATGCATTAATGGTTAAATGTTCGTTGTGCAATAGATAGTCCATAGTGAGCCTCTCTTTCAATATGTGATATTACTGACAACTAGTATACCTTGTGTTTTATTGTTTGCAAAGGTGAGTAATCCTACAAAAGCACACAAAAAGCGTTCCCAAAGCACGATGCTCAAGGAACGCTTTTCATCTGCCTTCGCCTGTCAAAAAGGAAATGTGAAAAGTTAAAGGCGATTATTTTTTATCAGTGATAAGGCGAGGGGCAGCTAATAAGATTAAGAAAATAGCAATGAAACCGATGAACCACGTCGCAATCCCGCTCGCACCGTTAGTGACGAGTGAGTAGAGCCAAGCGCTCATGCCTTCTGGTGCGAAACTGGCCCAGAAGACCCAGCCGGCGAGGAAGTGGATAAAGTATTCAGCCGCTGCTGCAGCGAATGTCGCGATGCCGGCAGTGATTCCCAACTGCATACGATTGCCGGTTGCTGCGAAGTTCTGTGCACGTGATGCCCAGAACCCTGCGATCCCAGCGAGTAAGTATGCGAATGGGTATTCAATCACGACCTGGAAGATTGTTAAGTAGCTGGCTGTTCCGGTGATAATGCGGAGTAACCCGTACAATAGCCCGGCTACTGCACCGTTGCCCCAGCCACGACGAAGCGCAAACAACCAGAGCGGAATAACCGCCAAACTTGCGCTAAGGCTCGGTGATAATTTGAGTTTGATGAATGATAATAAGAATGCCAACACACCGGTTAACGCAATCTCCGTCAGTTCACGAATACGTGAATTTCCCATGATAATACCTCCTAAAAATAAACCAATAAAAAATGCTTCCGCGTCTAGCGCAGAAGCAACGAAAAGAATTGGTGTTATCTTTCGTCACTTCCTTTCGCTAGCACAATCTAGATCAAGTTCAAAGGGTACATCTCAGCTTCACAGCGCCCCTAGTGATATGAAAAGGGAATCATCTTTCGTGTCTATAATAACGCAAATTTGTGAAGTGTCAACTCAAGGGGGTTGAATAAGAAAAAATACTAAATTTACATTTGACATCTTTTTTTCAAAAACATACAATACCAACAGAAATTCGAATCAGGCAAATTTTAATTCTGTCCAGAGAGGCACGAAAAGTTTGCGAATCACGTTTGAACTCTGAGGGTAGTGTATACATTCAGTCTACCCGTCTATACAAACAGAGGAATGACTGCAGCAAATTTTCGGTCTGATAAACCTGGACATTCGTGTTCAGGTTTTTTTGTTTGTTATAGGAGGTTTTTATGGAGAGTTCAGCATTTGCATTGCGTAATATCGTTACTGTTAAGGAGTTACCAAACGAACAGGTTTTAGACTTGATCAAGTCGGGACAAGCGTTCAAGCGCGGTCAGAAGGCCGATTTGGAGGAACGCGCACGTTTTGCGACAAATATGTTCTTTGAAGATTCGACGCGTACGCACACGAGTTTCGCAGTGGCTGAAGGTCGTTTAGGGATGAATGTGATTGAAATGAGTCCGGAACACAGCTCATTGAAGAAGGGTGAAACGCTATCGGATACATTCCTCACGTTGGATGCGTTGGGCGTTGATACGTTGGTCGTTCGTCACGGTGAAGTGGACTACTACCGACCATTATTGGAATTACAGGAAGCGTCTGACTTAAACATTCACTTGATCAACGGTGGTGACGGCAGTGGTCAGCACCCAAGTCAATGTTTGTTGGACTTGATGACGATTTACGAAGAATTTAACCACTTTGACGGATTGAAAGTCGCGATCGTTGGTGACTTGAAACACTCTCGTGTCGCTCGCAGTAATGCGCAGTTATTGACGCAGTTGGGTGCGGAAGTGTACTTCTCTGGTCCGGATTACTGGTACGAAGACAGCTACAGCCAGTACGGGCCATACGTTGCGATGGATGATATTACTGAAAAAGTCGATGTCATGATGTTGCTTCGCGTACAACACGAACGTCACGATGCGAATTCAGACAGTGAACGCTCCTTCAGTAAGGAAGAATATCACGAAAAATACGGCATTAACGAAGCGCGTTACGCACGCATGAAAGATAGCGCAATTATTTGCCACCCAGGCCCAATCAACCGCGATGTGGAATTCGCGTCTTCCCTCGTTCAAGCACCGAAATCACGCTACGTGCAACAGATGCACAACGGCGTATTCATGCGTATGGCGATGCTCGAAGCTGTGATGCATGACTAATCAAACAATTTATTAGAGAAAAGGAGCGACTATGCGCACGTTGATTACACACGGTGACGTCTATTACGATCACCGCATTCAGAAATTAGATATTGTCGTTGAAGATACCAAAATTTTAGCGGTCGGTGAAACGTTGAATGGCGTGATTCCATGTGATCGCGTGATCGATGCGACGGGTCTCTTGGTGACACCGGGGCTGATCGATGTGCATGTGCATTATCGCGAACCTGGTCAAACCGACAAGGAAACGGTCAAAACCGGAGCGGCCGCAGCGGTACATGGCGGCTATACTACAGTTGGGGCAATGCCGAACACGACACCCGTACCGGATACGCCGGAACACGTCGAAGCGATGGTTGAAACGAATGAGAAGGCGGAAAAGTTGCGTATTTTGCAGTATGCGATGTTGACGCACGGCCTAAAGAGCGAAGACCTCGTTGATTTTGAGGCGCTCAAAGCGGCTGGCGCTTTCGCCTTCAGTAATGATGGTGCCGGGGTGCAAACGGCAGGTACGATGTACGAAGCGATGCAGGCGATCAGTCAGCTCGATATGGTTTTAGCCGCACACGTACAGGACGATTCCTTGAGTCGAGGCGGTGTGATGACAGCTGGTGAGAAAGCTGATGCGCTCGGTTTAGTCGGTCAGTTGCCGGAGAGCGAAACCGCACAGTTAGCGCGCGACCTCGTCTTATCAAAAGCGACGGCTTGCCGTTATCACGCTTGCCACGTTTCTACCCGCACATCGGTTGAACTCGTGCGTTATGCCAAAGCGCACGGTGTACCGGTGACATGTGAAGTGACACCGCATCATTTGATTTTATCGACAGATGATATTATGAGCGATGATCCGATGATGAAGATGAATCCGCCACTGCGCAGTGAAGATGATCGTTTAGCGATGATCGACGGTTTGATTGACGGAACGATCGATATGGTGGCGACCGACCACGCACCGCACACCAAAGCGGATAAGACTGATTCGATGGCGGCGAGCGCGTTCGGTATTATCGGTAGCGACTTCGCGTTCTCACTTCTCTACACTTACTTGTTTGAACCGGGATTAGTGCCACTTGAAACCATCATCGAACGTATGACTGAAGCGCCGGCCGAAGCCTTTAAGCTCGGGAAAATCGGCCAGATTGCGCCAGGCTATGCAGCAGATCTCGCATTCTTCGACCTCGATGGAGAATGGACAATTAGTGAAGACACACTCGAATCCAAAGCATCAAACACGCCGCATCTCGGCGAAACCGTCAAAGCCGTGACGAAGCGTACGATGTTTGCGGGCGAAACCGCCTATTCAGCGTAGGAATTAGAGGAGGTAATACGTGATGGAACGATTAGCGGTCGATTTACCAGGCTTACACTTGAAGAATCCGATCATGCCAGCGAGTGGGACGTTCGGGTTTGGGGACGTCTCGACAGCGAAGAAGTACGACCTGAATACACTCGGTGCGATGGTCATCAAAACCACCACGCCAACGCCACTCACCGGTAACCCACAACCTCAAATCGCACTGGTGAGGGACGGTGTGATGAACTCGGTCGGCTTGCAGAATCCGGGGGTCGATGCGGTCATTTCCGAAAAATTGCCAGCGTTGAAGGCGGCCTATCCGGAACTCCCGATGATCGCCAGTATCGGCGGTAGTACGGCGGCCGACTACGTTACTGTCACGGAAAAATTGAGTGCGAGCGGTCTCGTCGATGCGTTAGAACTCAACATCTCCTGTCCTAACGTCAAAAACGGTGGACTCGCGTTCGGTACGGATCCCGCGATGGTAGAAGATTTAACACGACAAGTGGTCGCCGTGAGTGATGTTCCAATCTATGTCAAATTATCACCGAACGTTACAGATATCGTAGCGATCGCCAAAGCGGCAGAAGCCGGTGGTGCGAGCGGGCTGGTGATGATTAATACGCTTTTAGGATTGCATATCGATCCAAAAACGAGAAAACCCGTGCTCGGTAATGGCATGGGTGGGTTCTCTGGCGGTGCGCTCCTCCCGCTCGCGATTCGGATGATTTATCAGGTATATCAGGCGGTCGATCTACCGATTATCGGGGTCGGCGGGGTACAGTCGGCGGATGATGTGATCGAGATGTTTTTGGCCGGTGCTTCCGCCGTTCAGGTCGGCGCTGCCCACTTCCACGATGCTATGGTCATGCCAAAAATCATTCAGGAGCTCCCGGAACGTATGGACGCTTATGGAATCGACACACTCAGCGAACTCAATCTCGTCACATTCTAAAGCAACAAATATACGAAACTCACAAAGTCGGCACTCGCCGGCTTTTTTGTGCGGGATTGATTGCGATTTCTGAGAAAGTCAACTACTATTTTATTACGATGGGAGGAGGAGTTAGATGCGACATAGACAACACGCAGTGACGCAGACCGTGCCGTTCGGTCTGTTGTTGACATTGAACAACGGCATGCTGACGACATTTACCTACCTTTACGGTGATGGGGCGTTTGCCGGTTTTCAGACTGGAAATTCGATTCGAATGGCGGTCGATCTCGGTAAAGGTGATTTTCAAGCTATCTGGCCATTATTATTTTCGATGATTTGTTTTATTTTAGGTATTGTGGTGTCGCGTGCGTTGAAGTATGTACGCTTTCATCATTTAACGATGCTCTGGCGACACCGATTGAATGTGATCATTATGCTTTTGGGGATCACACTCGCTTGGCTATTTTACAATCAATTACCGATTGCGTTGATGAACGGCATGTTGTCGTTTGGTGCAGCAATTCAGTTTGAAGAGTTTCAGATTCTCAAAGGACGTGCCGCTACGTTCCTCATGATGACGGGGAATTTGCGTAAGATGACACGTGCTGTAGTCGATATGGTACTGGCACCGAGTCCACATGCGAAGAATAAGGTGAAAGATTCAGCGAAACTACTTGCGATTATTATGTTCGGTTATATTTTTGGGGCGTTAGTGATCAGTTTTCTCTCGCAGTTAATCGCGCATCATGTGATTATTTTGCCACTTTTCACAACGTTGGCGTTGCTCGGGATGCTCTTTTTACCGCTCGATCAAGGGCGTTCAGCGATCGTTTCTTAAAATTATGTGACAAAACCAAAATACTAATGCGAAGTTGTCAAAAGATTGATATGATGGAGTTGATTAACGCATGAGGAGGGTCGGCGGTGAAAGATAAAAACATACATTGGGGTCGCATTATCGTGATGGCATTATCGCTCCTCTTGATTGTCGGTGCAGGGGCGTATGCAGCCGTGCAGGAGGTCGACTTGCATCAGGAGACGAAAACGAAAGCAGCCCAGAATGTCCAGAAGGAGATCGAAGCGCTGTACTTTGAGGACGGCAGTACATTCTTGAAGAAGGGTATTCAGGAATCGGAAGTCACCAAGGTGCGCCAGGCGGTCGATGAGCTGAACGATCGTAATGAAGAGAAACCAGGCGTCGAAGCGATGATGGTGGATGCTGAGGAGCGCTTTGAAGCGTTAACGTTCCTCGATAAATACTTCGAGACGGCGGACAGTGAACCACCGATTAACGGTGATGAGATTGCCGGGTTGGTCGTGATTTCTGACGATACGAAAGCCGAAGATCTCAAAAACTTCAAAAACAAATTTTCAGATCAGATGGGTAAGGAAGATGATCCGTTCTTTGCATCGGTGAAGAAGATTGTCGATGAAGGAACGACGCAACTCAAGACGTCGAATGATTTCCAAGCAAAAGTGAAGCAGCTGGAATCGAACAATAACTTGACCTATGAAGAACTCGATGAACGGATTCAAGAACTGTTAGCGCGCGTTGATGAACTCGATAATAAGCTCTTAGCGAAGAAACTTAAATCATTCATCTTGAATTCATACAGCACGTTGAGTGATCAGATTGCGGCACGTTTAGAACAGGAAGCACGAGCAGCGAACGAATCGGAAGATCGTGTCAAAGAAATTCAAGAAGCTATCAAAGCACAGCGTGAAAAGGTTCAACAAGAGAATGAACGTGTGAACCAGGATAGCGATCAGAAGATACAACAGCAGGCAGAGGAGACGGGACGTACACAGGTACCGCTTCCGCAGCAACCGCAACAGCCACAACCGCAGCCACAACAACCAAGTAACCCGGCACCTGCACCGCAGCCGAATCCACAACCACAGCCTGAGCTACAACCGGAACCGCCAGCACCAGAACAGCCACAACCGGAACCGGAAACGCCGGCACCAGCGCCAGAGCCAGAACAACCGGCGCCAAAACCGGAAGCACCGAGCGATGGTCGAGTGAAGACGGACAGTGCGGGAGACGGTAAATATTACTTCTTCGACAATGGCAAATAGTTGAATAACGAATGAAATCGGTAGGAAAACTACCGATTTTTTTAATTTTAAGGAAAATTTTAACAGACAGACGGGGCAATCAGAATTAGCTATGTTAAAATAGCTCTGTATATTTTGAATCGCTACGATCCATTGCGGTCGAAAGCTCTTTTGGAGGAGTTTCACTATGCAGAAGAATGGAGAGTGGACGAATTGGGTGCGTATGGTGATCTGCGCAGCTGAATCGCTCATACTCTTTTTATCATATATTTTGTCGTTTTTAATTCGGTTCCAGAGTCGCTATATTCCGCGTCAGAACGGTATGGCGTTCCAACAATTGGTGCCGTGGATCATTTTGATTTTCATCGTGTTTAACTTATTGTCCGGGATTTACGTCCTCTACAATAAGACGAAGGGAGATCTGCTCTTCATCACGATTATTACTCAGGGGTTACTAGCTGGGGTAACGATGGTGTTGTCTTTCGTTAGTCGCAGTTTTGCCTTCCCGCGCTCGGTGATTTTGATCGAATTCTTAGTCAGCGTGCTCCTACTCTATCTGTTCCGCTGGTTGATTTTTACCGTATATCGTCGCTATTCATCGACGAAGCGGATCATGATCGTTGGGGAACAGTCGAAGGTGTACGCCGCTGTCTATAACTTCCAAAGCAGTAAGAGTGCGCGCCATATCGTGACGCACGTTGTCACCTCGAACTACTACGAAAATGTGCGCCATCACCTCGACGACATCGATATCGTCTACCTCGCCTCTGCGATTGATGAAAATGAAAAGCTGAATATCTACTCGTTATTAATGCGTGAAGGTAAGAAGCTGTTCCTCAACTCGCAGTTCGAGAACTTAGTGATGGTGAGCCCAAATATCATGAACTTCGAGGATGAGTCGATTATCGAAACGAGCGATTTCCGTATTCCGAGCGATCAGGCACTGATCAAACGTGTCTTCGACATTGTCGTTTCCTTGATTATGATTATTTTGACGTCACCAATTATGTTGTTGACAGCATTGGCGATCAAATTGACTTCGAAAGGGCCGGTATTTTATCGTCAGGTGCGTATCACGCTCGGTGAACAGGAATTCGATATTTTGAAATTCCGTTCGATGTACACCGACTCCGAACAGAAGACGGGACCGATTATTGCGCGTGCCCACGATGACCGTATTACACCGGTCGGGCGCTTTATCCGTGCCGTCCGCATCGATGAATTGCCGCAGCTCTTCAACATCTTGAAGGGCGACATGTCCTTAATCGGGCCGCGTCCGGAACGTCCGTTCTTCGTCGATCAGTTCGAGAAGGAGAATCCGTACTACTACCTCCGCCACAGCGTGAAAGCCGGTTTGACCGGGTACGCACAGGTTTACGGGAAATATGCGACCGACTTCAATAGTAAATTGAACTTCGACCTCATCTATATCAAGACCTATTCCTTGATTCTCGATTTGAAGATTATGCTTCAGACCGTGAAGATTCTCTTCGAAAAAGTCTCCAGTAGCGGGGTGGATGAGGAAAATCCACATATCGTGACAGAGGCCGATATCAAAGGTATGGGCATTAAAATTATTGACTAATTGACTGACTCTCGCTCTGAGCGAGAGTTTTCTGTTTATCAGTGAAAAGTGATACAATGTAAGGGTTATAACAGATTACTTTTTACGATGTGTTGACTCAAGGAGGACTCATCAATGACATTATATCCAGATGACGGGTTGGCGCTTCACACCGACCTCTACGAAATTAATATGATCAAGGTCTACTTCGATGAAGGTAGAGCCGAACAGCGTGCGATTTTTGAAGCGTACTACCGTGAAAATCCGTTCCAAAATGGTTACGGCATCTTCGTCGGTCTGGAACGCGTACTCAACTATTTAGAGAATTTGACGTTTACTGAAACAGATATCGAATACTTGCGTGAAACGCAGGATTACTCGGAAAAATTCTTGGAATATTTGAGTAATTACCGCTTTACTGGTACCGTGCGTTCCATGGTCGAAGGGGAGGTCTGCTTCCCGAATGAACCGTTGATGCAGATCGAAGGGACGTTAACCGATTGCCAGTTGATTGAAACGGCGATCTTGAATGTGATCAACTTCCAGACATTGATCGCTACCAAAGCAGCGCGTATCCGCAGTGTGGCACCGAACGACACGATTATGGAATTTGGTTCCCGTCGTGCACAGGAAATGGATGCGGCCGTTTGGGGAACACGTGCAGCATACATCGGTGGGTTCGATTCCACGAGTAACGTCCGCGCGGGTAAAACACTCGGCATCCCAGCTTCTGGTACCCATGCACATGCGTTAGTTCAGGCCTACCGTGACGACTACAGCGCGTTCAAAGCATACGCCACATCGCATCACGACTGCGTGTTCTTAGTGGATACGTACGACGTATTGAACTCCGGTGTGCCGAACGCCATTCGTGTGGCAGATGAACTCGGCGATAAGATTAACTTTATCGGGGTACGTTTGGACAGCGGGGACTTAACTTATCTTTCAAAACGTGTCCGTGAAATGCTTGATAAAGCAGGCTACGAAGATGCGATTATCGTGGCCTCGAATGACCTCGACGAAAAAACGATCTTGAACCTCAGAATGCAGGGCGCGAAGATCGACTCGTGGGGTGTCGGGACACGTATTATTACGGGCCACGATCAACCAGCGCTCGGTGGTGTCTACAAGATGGCTGCGATCGAAAACGAAGACGGTGAAATGGTGCCAACGATGAAGATTTCCTCCTCACCGGTCAAGACATCGACACCAGGACGTAAACAGATCTGGCGTATCACGAGTGGTGACGATGGCAAGTCTGAAGGGGACTACATCGCTTTGGCGGACGAAACGATCGATACTGACAGCGAACTCTTTATGTTCCATCCGACCTACACCTACATCAACAAGACGGTCAAAAATTTCCACGCACGTCCATTGCTTCAGACTGTGATGGAAGACGGGAAATTGGTTTACGACAAACCAGAACTCGACGACATCAAAGCGAACGCGACGCATCGTTTGGACGATTTGTGGGACGAATACAAACGTATCCTGAACCCAGAATCCTACCCGGTTGACTTGTCACAGAAATTGTATGACTTGAAGATGGCAAGCATCAAGGTAATCAGAGAACACGTTGCACAGAAAAACAGCGAAAACTAAGGAAACATCATGAATAAACAATCAGAAATCCGTCAAGAACTCCGTGTCGCTTCGAGTATCGACCCAAAAGCTGAAATTGAAAAGAGTATTCAACTCATGGTCGACTATGTCAATCAGTACGATTTTGTACAGTCGCTCGTGCTCGGCATTAGCGGCGGTCAGGATTCCACATTAGTGGGGCGACTTGCTCAGCTTGCGGTCGAACGCCTGCGTGATTCGGGACGTGACGTTCAGTTTATCGCGGTGCGCCTGCCCTACGGTGTGCAGGCTGACGATGACGATGCGACTAAAGCGCTCGACTTTATCCAGCCGGATGTGGTACGTACCGTGAATATCAAACCGGCCGTCGATGCGCAGGTCGAAAGCCTCAAAGCAGCCGGCGAAACGATCTCTGACTACAACAAAGGCAACATCAAAGCTCGTCAGCGCATGATCACGCAGTATGCGATTGCGGGTGCGCATGCGGGAGTTGTTTTGGGGACAGATCACGCGGCCGAAGCCGTCACTGGGTTCTACACGAAATTCGGTGATGGTGCCGCCGATCTCACTCCGATCTGGCGCCTCAACAAACGTCAGGGACGCGCCATGCTTGAAGCGCTCGATTGCCCACCGGAACTCTACGAAAAAATTCCGATGGCCGATCTAGAAGAGGATAAACCGCAGCAACCCGATGAGGAAACGCTCGGTGTCACGTATGAAGCTATCGATAATTACCTCGAAGGTAAAGTTATCTCGGCTTCCGATGCGGAGATAATCGAACAACATTACATGAAATCCGCCCACAAACGTCACCTACCGATTACGGTATTCGATGACTGGTGGCGAGGATAAAACGATAGAAACTGACGATAGCTGTCTTCGAGTTATCGGTTCATAAACAAATTTGACTGATGGAAAACAAAAAACTGTTTTTCATCAGTTTTTTGTGCATACAAAAAGCGCACAGTTTCTCTGAATCAAATACTGTGCGCAATAGACAATGGGATGGCGCTTACCCTCCATTGAGAAAGTTAGAAATAAAGAGAATCAATGAGGCAATACCAATAATCACTTCGCCGTAATGTATCAATCGATTCTTATCTTTAACGATATTTTCGATTAAAAAAATTTGAGAAATACATATTAAGGCTAGCAAATCTGTTGAATAGAAAATGTATCCTAGCAGATAAATAATGAACAACAGGATAGGTAGATTATTGATATTGTTATTCAAAGCATTCACCTTTAATTTCTTTAATTCCTAAGATTACAGAACTTGAGATTACAGAACTTGTTTCAACCAGCGCTGCACCAAATTTTGAAATGTTTTCAGCAGAAAAACCATTTCTTGCAATGGCCATAAGAGCAGTAGCTGCAGCTTTTATCCCTCCTGCATCAGAAACAAATTTTTTGATCTTTGCAAGCATTCCTACACCAACAGCAGTAGTTCCTACTGCCCACGTTACAGCGTCTACACATCCCCAAAAGCTCCTAAGTTGAGATTCATTTACAAAATGTAAATCAATTTCTTTACTGAGCATATAGGCATCAATTTCTGCTTGATCACCCTCATCTAACATGTCCTGTGGCATTTCATCAATAGCCGTAAAAACTAATATCATGGCTTCTTAAGATAAATCGCGAAAAGTATTTTCTGGAATAGAAATATCATTCGTGCTAGTAACGTATACTATTTGCGTAGAAGGTGGAACTATAACATTGAGTCCTATAATACTAAGGAGTAATAGGATAAAGGTTTTTAGTTTCCTGCTCATAAAATACTCCTTTTAAAATATTAAGTAGGGTGTTTGTAAGTCTTTGACAATTACAATATAACATAAATCAAACATAAAAGAAAACGTTTTCTTGTATAAAGTGAGAATTATTAGGAGATATTAAGCATGTAATCAAAAAAGACGAAAGCCAATTCAGGACTTTCGTCTTTTCTTATTTCTCGTTCGGTTTTCGTGGGTGTTTGCGACGTTCTTTTTCACGTTTGAGTTTTTCCGGTGTGATGTCGTTACCATCCGGGTCAACCACCTTCGTGTTCATCAATACGGATTTGAAGCTGGCGCGGAACTGTCTGAGGTATTCCTGGCGCAATTTCTGCTGTTCAGCTTTTTCCTCGTCAGTCAGTGTGCCTTCTTTTTGTTTTTTAGCGAGTTCGTTAATACGTGGTAATAATTCATCCATTGCGGTCACCTCCAATTGTGCGTTAACTGTTGTAGCATAGCATAACCATGCACAGAATGAAAAGGAGGCGCGTTGTAACGATCGGGTGGATTTGTTAGAATGGATAGGAATTTTTAGGTGTTTTGGGAGGTCTCGTGGTGAAAAGTTTAGTGTTGGATACATCAGCAACAGCGATGAGCGTGGCGTTCGTGGAATATGAGGATGACCGCAAAGAGGGGATCGTACGCGCGGAAACGTTGACGAATACGAAGATCAAGCACTCCAAGCAGCTCGTTCCCGTCATCTCCAATATGATGACAGCGATCAACTGGACGCCAGCGATGCTTGATGAAGTCATCGTTACGAAAGGTCCCGGTTCCTATACCGGTCTGCGTATCGGCATCACCCTCGCCAAAACGCTCGCGAGCGATCTGAACCTCTCGCTATACAGCCTCTCTTCACTCGCCGCACTGACCGCAAATGTGCGCGCAGATAATGCTCGGATCTATACCTTCCTCGATGCCCGCCGTCGTACGGTTTTTGCGGGTAGCTACCAAAAGACAGGTGATCAGCTCGACACGCTAGATGAAGGCTACTTTAGCTTCGATGATTGGCTCAAACAAGTGATTGAAGACAGCGCAGCCCTCGAGACGGTATACTTCGTCAGTCCAGAAATCGCCGATTATGAGGATGCGATCAGCAAAGTATTCGGTGAACGTGCGGTCTGCCTGCAGGGGACAGACAGCGTCATTCAAGCGTCTCAGTTCTACCGTTTACCACTCGCTGAAGAAGACGCAGCGATTTTCCGTCCAACGTATTTGAAACAATCGGAAGCCGAAGAACAGTGGGCGGCTAAGAACCCCGAACAGGTGACAGGCGAGGACGGTCAGTACGTTGAGCGCGTGGACTAAACGTATTAAGCGAAAAATCCAAAAAATCCGAGCCAATATTCGCGCAAATTGGGCGCGATTACTGACGCCACCTTTGCATACGCAGTTGGCATTATCCGAGACAGTGATTCCGCTTCGAAATGGGCAGGAACTCGTGCTCACACTCTCGAAGTCCTCCCCCTCACTGATCGAAGACATGGTCGAACTTGAACATCTGGCCTACGACGATAAAGTGATGTGGCAGGCGATGGATTTTTTTGAGGATATCGCCATGAATCCGCGGACGTTCTACATTCAGGCATTTATCGCGGGCGAACTCGTCGGCTTTATCGGTTGTCGCAAGGATCAAAACGACCTTCACATCTCCAATTTAGCGGTTATGCCTAACCAACAGGGCAAAGGGATCGGAACGATTCTCCTCGACCAGGCAGTCAAACAGCTTAGTGCGGTCAACCGTGACATCATCACGTTGGAAGTCCGCCTCACCAATCGTGCGGCGCAGCGCTTCTACAAGAGTCATGGTTTTCAGGTGGTAGATCGCCTCGCCGACTATTACACAGATAATCAGGAAGACGCGTTATTGATGCGCGCGTTTTATAATCAATAGAAAGGAAGCAGCGTTGTGGCAACTATTTTAGCGATTGAATCGAGTTGTGACGAAACCTCAGCAGCCGTAATCAAGGACGGACAGACGATTTTATCCCACGTGATCGCCACACAGATCAAGAGTCATATGCGTTTCGGCGGTGTCGTGCCGGAAGTGGCGGGGCGTCATCACGTTGAGAAAATCAGTCAGGTGTTAGAAGCGGCGATGGCAGAATCTGAATTAATATGGGATGAAATCGATGCGATTGCGGTTACGAAAGGCCCGGGTCTCGTCGGCTCACTCTTGATCGGCATCACTGCAGCGAAAGCACTCGCCTTCGCACACAACAAACCACTCATCGGAACGGATCATATCGCAGGGCATATCTATGCGAACCAGCTCGTCGAACCGCTCCAATTCCCATTGATGGCGCTGGTGGTCAGCGGTGGGCATACGGAACTCATCTATATGCCGGAGGACGGTGTATTTGAACCCATCGGCGAAACGCGCGACGATGCGGTCGGCGAAGCCTACGACAAGGTCGGCCGCGTACTCGACTTGCCGTATCCAGGCGGCAAAAAGATGGATGAACTCGCACAGATCGGGGAGGATACTTACGATTATCCGCGCCCAATGCTTGTGGAAGAGAACTTCGACTTCAGCTTTAGTGGGTTGAAGTCGGCAGTCATCAACCATCGCCACAATGCTGAACAACGCGGTGAAACGCTCGTTCAGGAAAATATCGCAGCCAGTTTCCAAGCAGCTGTGGTGGAAACCTTAGTGACGAAAACGATGCGCGCGATCGACCAGTATCCGGTCAAACAGCTCCTTCTCGCTGGTGGAGTTGCGGCCAATTCCGGACTGCGCCAGGGACTCAAGCAGGCGTTAATTGAGGCACATCCGAACGTTAAATTATCCATCCCACCACTCAAACTCTGCGGAGATAATGCGGCGATGATCGGTGCTTACGCTGATACCCAGTATCGCAATGGTGAGTTTTCCGATCTTATGCTCGATGCCATCCCAGGACTCGACATCGAAGACTCATCCATTAAATAAAATAAGTATGAAAAAACGGGAATCGCTAGTCACAGCTGTGATTAACGGTTCCCGTTTTGTTATGTTATTCATGATTGCTACCATCGGAGTAGTCGATGGTGATGCCCGGTTGTCGGTTTGGTACATACACATTGAAGCAGAGATCTTCGCCGTTATCTTCGATGGAGAAACCTTCCATGAAAATCCCTGAAGCGAGTAGGTTGTTGCCTTCGAATACTGGCGTGATGCGGTAACGCACGCGGTTACCGGTCTGCTCAATGTAGTTAGCGACGAAGTTTTCAAACGGCAGCATGCCTTCGACGTTGAACCAACGTGTCCCGGTCATGAGATTCTCGGGTTCATTTTCGCTACCGGCGAGCTGGAAGCCGATCAAGTGACTGCGGTTGTAGAGCCAGCCACCGGATACGCTATCGTATTTGTTCTGTTGCCAGCCAGTCGGTTTAATATTGCCATCCATCTGTCCGCGTTCATTGGCGGGCATCAATTCTTCATCCAGTAGCGCATCCGCAACGGTCACGCGACCTAAATGATCGAGCGCGCCGTAGTTCGCATACGGTTCAGTCGCGGTGAGATCCGCATTGGTGAAGTAGGGGATATTGTTATTGACGGTGACATAAGTCTCACCCTCCGGCACATCCGGGATAGTGATCTGATCTGGTTTTTCGTTACCAGAAAGTTCAACGGGCGATTGCCCCTGAGTGGCTGATTGATTGGTATTGCTATTTCCACTCGGCGCTGTCCCATAACCACTATTACTTCCCGATGATTGCGACTGCAAGGTTCCAGGTTCCGGATTATAGAAAACTTCGGACGGTGAATTGCCGTTCCCCTGCAACATGAATGCCACCAGCAGGAGGATGAGTCCGACTGGCAGTGAAAGCAGAGAGTTAGTGGATGATTTTTTCTTAGATTTTGATTTTGTATTTTGAGATTTGGTGTTGAAATAATTGATCAGCCCGATAATCGGAATTAAAATCGCGATGATCATAATCACCGTCGCTAATGACATCGTTTACCGCTCCTCCTAAAGAAAACGGACGCTTCCCACACAGAAACGCCCGTCTCACACGTCAACTATTAATGCGAGAGAAGGGAGTTGAACCCTCACGTCTACTAGACACTACCGCCTGAAGATAGCGCGTCTGCCATTCCGCCACTCTCGCAAAATAAAAAATGATTCGTGGGAGGCTCGAACTCCCGACCCTCTGATTAAAAGTCAGATGCTCTACCAACTGAGCTAACGAATCATTAATGGAGAATGAGGGGATCGAACCCCCGACATCCTGCTTGTAAGGCAGACGCTCTCCCAGCTGAGCTAATTCTCCGTAACATCACATCTATTTACTGCGACCTAATTATTATAGGTGAACTTTCGGATGAAGTCAATGAGAAATAGGACACAAAATTAGTGATGTTGACGTAATTGAAAAAGATTAAAAAACAGAATAACTGATAATAAAGATAATACTAAAAATGAGACTAGGCTGTATCATTTCAAAATGCATTAAAACATAAAATAAGATACCAATAATAAGTAGCGAACTATTTAGTATTTTATAATGATTAAATTGCAGTGGGAGAATAAGATTTGTGGCAATGCCGAATAATCAAATCGAATTGATATCTTTTAAAACAATGGCAAATAATAGCAAAATGAAAAATACGGTAGCGAATATTTTTCTAATGGTCGCAGATACTATCATTGTTTTATTCCTTTCAGCTACGTGATACTTTAAATACACTAACATATCGCATGTAGTATCCCTCAGAAAAAATCTCCCTTACTTTTCAAGTTTGGGAGATCAGTTAGTATTATTCTTTCGGTTTTCTAATCATCATGCCAATAACTACAGCAACAATGAAGAATAGAAAAGAATAAAAAGTGATATGCTCATATGAAGCTAATTCCAATGTATAAAAATAACTCAT
Source organism: Aerococcus vaginalis (assembly GCF_053762225.1). NCBI lineage: Bacteria > Bacillati > Bacillota > Bacilli > Lactobacillales > Aerococcaceae > Aerococcus > Aerococcus vaginalis. The sequence goes on along the minus strand of NZ_JBSMYC010000003.1, from coordinate 162,161 downwards.
ACATAGCGGAATCGCGATAATTAGTAATTTTATTAGTTCAGGTATGTTATACAAAAATTGATGTATTTTCTTCATGAAATCACCTATTGATATCCCCAACCAGTTACTGTAATTGAAGGTTGAGCGCCTTGAATATTGATATTCTTCAAGTTTAAATATATCCCTCTACTAGTATCTAATTCTGACAAGGGTATTCCTACTAATTCTAGTACTGCCCCAGTTTTACTAAACCATAGTAGTCCCAATACAATTCCTGCAGCTTGTCCACCATATTTAAAAATTTTAGTGTAGGTTGATGATAAATATAATGTCCATGTGTACTTGCCTGTGGATACAACTTGAGTTTGACCAGCTGCGTGCGTAAGAGAGCTATCTTCAGCAATAGCCTGTTCCACTTCCTTTTGTGTCAAAATATCATATATATCGATACTATTTGCTTGTAATTCATTAAATAATTCTTGATTTGAAAATGAAATAGCTCTGGTATCAGTTTCTCCATTATAAAAATCAATGATATCCTGCTGTCTATTTGATGATAAAAAATTAGTTTCTTCTATAGATTCCTCAGGATATTCTTCTGACGCATGTGCTTCATAGGTAAACTAGCATAATGTTGAAAAATTAATGATCACAACAGAACTTAAGACAAGTAATTTTGCATGTTTCATAAAAGATCTTTTTTTTCTAGTTGACCCATATGCTACATACTATCTTCAAACTAACATATAATGTAATCGGTATCAAGTGGTTAGTTTCGTTATTCATATGCTTTTTAATATTATAATTTGTCTTTATTGGAAATTTTCATAAAAGACAAACCATGCATATCCTCTAAATTCTATTTATAGATCAGAATAAGAATAGTACTCAATAATTCCTATACTTGACGAATTTGATTACAAAATAAACGATCGCAAAGCCTAAATAGTAGAACGAGTTTGCAAAGAAATTAATCGGTAGTAGTAACTCACCGAGAATCACGAGCAGAAAAATGCCGCCCATCACTAGCAGGGTGTCTTTGAATGCATGTTTCAAGTCTTCCATTTGTATCATCCTTTCAACCAATGCGCTCTTGACGATATCCTCATTGTAACGCGAAAATCACAGAAAAAAAGAATTCGGTTTCATATCAAAAAATAATATGCATCCGTTACCAAAAGTTAATCTTTTCACTATTATTTTTGACAATTTCAAAGACTATGATCACTGTGGAATAGATGGTCGATCTATGTCGATCTATAAAGGAGGGAGCCGCCATGAACTCAGACCAATTAAAAATCATTGAGTTATTCGAGCTACTCGATCAATCGCTCGCTGATGGTCAGACGGCCGGGTATTTAGAAATGCAGGCGCGTGTTAGCGAGGTATTAGTGCCATTGAAGCGAAAACCTCTCGGTCAAACGGCAAGTTAAGGGCAGTTGGGAATGTTTGTTCGTGATTTTTCACAAATCATCGTTGCTCATCAATCGCGTTTAACATGGCAACAGCGCATCTACTTCCAAGTTATCAAAGATTACTTCAACCATGCGTCACAATCGATATGTTTCGGCCTGTCCTACCTACCGAGTCAGAGCTAGCGGAGTTTTTTGACTTGCCAAGTGTCGATAAGTTTGTTAAGGTCAAAGATAGACAACATGAAATGAACGTTAAGGAGGTTCTTTACATGGCAAAAGTAGCAATTGTATTAGCAGACAAATTCGAAGACAGTGAATTCTCTGCACCAAAAAAAGCACTTGAACAGGCAGGTCACGAAACATTAATTATCGGTACTGAAAAAGGCGCTGAAGTGACTGGTAAAACTGAAGGTACAGTCGTAACGACTGAAGCATCCTTCAAAGATGTGAAAGCTGATGACTTCGACGCATTGTTGGTACCTGGTGGATACTCCCCAGACGCATTGCGTGCAGACGACGATGCTTTAGCATTCGTTCGTGACATCTTTGCGAAATCATTACCAACCTTCACGATCTGCCACGGGCCACAGTTATTGGTAAACGCTGATGTCTTGAAAGGCACAACCATTACTGCTGTGAAACAAGTTGGTGTTGACGTGAAGAACGCCGGCGCAACCTTCGTTGATGAAGAAGTTGTTGTCGATGACGCACACCACTTGGTATCCAGCCGTACACCAGCTGACTTACCAGCATTTGACAAAACAATCGTAGAAAAATTAGCTGAATGGGCTAAATAATTTTAGTTAAATCATATCAGACGAAGCCCTCAGGATTAGTTCGTTAATTCTGAGGGCTTTTTGTATACGTAAAAACATCTGCTCTTCGTGCACACTTTTCGTGCATTTGAGTTGTGCTGCTCACCACGATTTTCTGCTACGTTAATCGCAATTAGGAGTGTGTGGGGGGTGACATGAATGGCTTTTAAACAGAAATATTATCGCGAACAAGTAGATGAGTCCGATTGTGATGTCGCGTGTCTCGCAATGATATTGGACTATTACGGAAGCTACTATTCACTCGCCACATTACGACAGCAAGCTAAAACCACGCAGGAGGGGACGACTGAACTGAGATTAGTGGAAACCGCTGAGACTCTAGGACTCGATGTGCGAGTCGTTCAGGCGGATATGTCATTGTTTCAGTACAATGACGTGCCCTACCCCCTTTATTGCGTATGTGATCAAAAAACGAACGTCTGCATTTATAACGAGTCATTCAAATATGATGCCACTCGCTTTTGAATCGCACGTGAAGGCCTATGACTTTATTGCGAAAGATTTACCGGAAAAAGATTTTCAGCACAAGATCAATGAATCGCTGTCTCATGCGCTCGAGATGCATGGTATGAATACTTGTCGGCGGATGAAAAAGCCAGACGAGTTGTTCAACTATCACTATCGCCAGCGCAGAGGCGCACAGCTACCTTACGACCAAATTTTATACATTCAAAATATGGAAGAATCGCATCGCCTATTACTCATGGGTCAGCAGGGGAGCATGTAATTTTATGGAAGCCTTAATGACATCCTAGAGAAAGACAACGGACATCACTTTATCAGAGTTAGTCGATTCCTCCTCATCAATCCATTAGCCGTTGATCATATTGATCGTAAGCGCAAAGTCATTGTGTTTAATAACAACATTGAACAAGAAATTTCGTGCCGGCATCTCACACATGTGGATAAGACCATTCAAGAGATAAAATATAGCATCGCCAATCCTGAGAAAAATAATCCTTAAAAAACCATAATAGCTCGCGAAATGCTAAAAATATGTCATTAATGTACAGAATGATGGCTTTCTACGTGCAGTTGTCCGACAGTAGGGCATACTACTGTATGCTGAAGGTATTAGGAAACAAAGCGGAGGTTATTGAAAGGTTACAACATGCGAAGCCGGTAACGCTAGCGACAGTAGCGACAGTGATTTTCGTATTATTTTCGCTCGGTTCAGCATTATGTTTCGAAGCATACACAACACATCTAATTGTTTACCTGCTCGTCAGCGGGGGAGTGTTCTTTCTGATTATGCTGGGAGCATTTAAATGGCTTCAAAATTGCTGATATTAATTAAACATTTCAGACGCTTCTGTGCACAGTGATTAACTGCCAGGGAGGCGTCTTTTTTGTTGGATGCAGCTGATTGACTGAAAGATACTTTTTAAAGTGCAATAAATCTTATATGATAGATAAAAACGAATAAAGGCGAGTTAAATATGACTAAAGGTATCATCTACATTATGACATCCGCGGTAAACGGGCTGATCAAGATCGGCAAGACCGGAATTGGCCAATTCGAAACGCGCATGAACCACTTGGAAAAGAACGGCTACGCGAATGTAGCGGGGCTCAAGCGCAAGTTTGCGATTGCAGTGAATGAGTATGATGAAAAGGAGCAGTTACTGCACCAAATCTTCAATAAGAGCCGTGTGGCGGATACGGAATTGTTTGCGCTGGATGTGGATTTAGTGATTTCGTTGCTGTCATCATTCGACGGTCAGCAGATTTATCCCGAAAATCAGACGAAGGATGCGACATTCGAGGAAGCCGCGGAGGCGACCTCACGCAAAGCTTTCGCACACTTATCTGAGGGAGAATATCACCTCAAGCGGCGTATTAAACGCTTTGACGGCTGTGTTGAAGGCAGAGCGGTTGTAAAGAATGGGACGTTTACGGTCCTGAAGGGCAGTATCTGCGCGCCGCTCGCGCCAAGTTTTGCCTCCAAAGCTCCCGCGATCTGCCAAACAGCCAGAATTGAGAACAATGTCTTAATGGAGGATGTGGTCTGTAGCTCACCATCATCGGCGGCCGCATTAGTTATTGGGAATGCGGCAGACGGCTGGCGAGAGTGGAAAGATGCCAATAATCAGCCGATCGATACGTATCGTGACAATTGATACAATATGAGCTAAAATCGCATGCGTAGGGCTTTCAAATATTTTCCCCAAAAAAGTTGAATTTAGTGCTTTACATGCTTACTAAAATATAGTACTATACTTTAGTAAGTGAATGAGACATTTATTTGGAAGGAGTTTTTACTAATGAAATATGGTGTAATTATCGGTTCTTTACGTGAAGGATCTTACTCTCGTGCAGTTTCTAAAGGTATCATCGCTGGTTTGCCAGAGGATGCAGAAGTAACATACTTGGAGATCGGCCAGTTGCCACTTTACAGCGAAGACTACGACAAGAAGGACATCCCGGAATACACTGAATTCCGTAAAGCTGTTGCTGAACAAGATGCATTCATCTTCGTATCTCCAGAACACAACCGTAACATCCCAGCTGCATTGAAGAATGCATTGGATATTGCTTCTCGTCCAGTTGGCGAAAACGTTTGGGCTGGTAAGCCAGCATTGATTGCGACTGGTTCTACTTCAGGTACGGGTGGAATGCTATCAAATCACTCAATCCGTCAGTCATTAGTATTCCTTGACATGGTTGCTATGCCTCAACCAGAAATGTACTTGAACTTCAGCACGACGTTAAATGAAGACAACACCGTTTCTGAACACTCTGCTGACTACTTGAAGTCTCGTGGCCAGATCTTCGACGAATTTACACACAAGATTTTAGACTAATTATTAGTCATTAAAAATTAACTGAAAAGCTCGCCATTTCTGACGTGCTTTTTTTGTGCCATTGATAGAATGTGATCGATTAAAACGGTTCGAGGATAAACTCTGCATCGAAGGTTTCGCCTGGTGCGAGTGGCACATTAAATGCCGGATGTGCGCCAATCGAGAACGACATTTCATCGTCGTTAGTATTCATCACGCTGTATTTGACGTGAACGTGATCGCCATCGAGCTGATAACCGATGTGCAGTTCGAAATGGTATGGGAATGACAAATGCGACACAGTCGTTAACTGGCGCAACTAACAGTTAAAACTAATACCATATCTTCTTCAGATAAATCGCGAAAAGTATTTTCTGGAATAGAAATATCATTCGTGCTAGTAGCGTATACTATTTGCGTAGAAGGTGGAACTATAACATTGAGTCCTATAATACTAAGGAGTAATAGGATAAAGGTTTTTAGTTTCCTGCTCATAAAATACTCCTTTTAATCATGATCTGCCACGGTCCATAGTTATTGGTAAATGCTGATGTCTTGAAAGGTACAACCATTACTGCTGTGAAACAAGTTGGTGTTGACGTGAAGAACGCCGGCGAACCTTCGTTGATGAAGAAGTTGTTGTCGATGAAGCACACCACTTGGTATCCAGCCGTACACCAGCTGACTTACCAGCATTTGACAAAACAATCGTAGAAAAATTAGCTGAATGAGGTAAATAATCCCGTTAGCTAGGTAATATCAGAGAGCCCTGAGGAGCACCTTGTTGTTTCTCGGGGCTTTTTTGTGCGCGCAAAAACTGATGGGAAGCTATTTTTTGCTTTCCATCAGTTTTATTTGCTTATTCTCAAACATTCATTTAAACATTTCGCCGTCGATTAGCGATTGCCTTTTCAGAAATTATAAATGACAAGCTGGTACTCCTGGTAATTGTGAACTTGGTGGACATTTTGGTAATCCTTTTTGATTTTTGTTTCGATTAGCATTATCTCTTACAATTTTCGAAAGAGCTTCTCTACCCATACAACCTACATCGAAAAAGGCACAAGTTCCACCACCTTTAATAGTTTTTAGTACTTGTTTATCTAACAGTATTACAGCTTTATTCATAAATATCCCTCCCAAATAGTTTCTTGATAACCCATGAATAGATGTAAAAAACTACTATGAAATAAAGAAAATCAATAAAGAGATAAATCAAATCATTTGGAATTAAATTTGGAAATGATTTTTCAATCAAATATGAAGACATTTGCCAAATTACGAAAGGAATCAAAAAATGAATCCATTTCATTAGAATCACCCACTATTTATTAATTGAAATTAACACAGTACCATTGATTAGGATTTTTCTGGCAGCTTGCAGTTCCTTTTCCAGCTAAATAATCATATATAGCGCCTCCTACAAATCCTACTATGGCAGGAATCGCGCCACCTGAAACTTTTTTAGTTCGCTGCGAGATAACGTTTTGTATTGAGTCATCATGATATTTATCCTCCTAATGAATTGTAAAAGGTAATCGCTATAGACTAATATTAGTATAACTTGAATTCTTATAAGTGGAGGATGTGTTCGTGAAAAAACATTATTTTGTGCGTGAATGAAAACTAGGATAAACAAGTTATGTCATTGGCGCACACTTTTATGCAAATCACGCACAGTTGTGTTAGATGATTGTTGCTATGATAGGCTTAAAAATAGACAAGGGGGGAGAAATAAATATGAAATTCAAGAAGAAATATTACCGCGAACAGGTGGATGAGAACGACTGCGGTGTAGCATGTCTAGCGATGATGCTGGAGAACTATGGTGTTTATTATTCGCTGGAATCACTGCGACAACTCGCAAAGACCCAAAGACCACGCAGGAAGAGACGACAGCGCTCGGACTCGTGGAAACGGCAGAACAGCTCGGATTTGAGGTTCAAGCGATTCAAGCCGACATGTCGCTCTTTGAACAGGCGGATATCCCATATCCCTTTATCGCACACGTCATTAAACAAGGCCAACTGTTGCACTATTACGTTGTCACCGGCTGTGATCAAGACGCCGTCCACATTGCGGATCCCGATCCGAGTGTAGGGCTAGCCACTTTATCCACTGAACAATTTGCCAAAGAATGGACGGGCATCACGTTATTGATGCAGCCAGGTGAAGCGTTTAACCAGCAAACAGGTGAGCAGAAGCATCATTTGACGACCTTTATGCCTGCCCTCCTGAAACATAAAGGTCTGATCGCACCATCGTAGGCATCACGCTAGTTGTAACACTTATTAATATCCTCGGTTCGTACTACCTGCAGCTAATCATCGATCGTTATATTCCGAATCAGATGCTCGGGCTACTCGGTACGCTTTCTCTTGGATTAGTGATCGCCTACCTCATGCAGCAGTGGTTGTCTTTCATACAGTCGCAGTTACTCGTGCGGTTCGGTCAGCATTTATCTGTAGACGTGCTATTGTCCTACTTGCATCACGTCCTTCAATTGCCGATGTCTTTCTTTGCGACGCGAAAGACGGGAGAGATCGTCTCGCGATTCAATGATGCGAGCACGATCATTGATGCGCTAGCGAGCGCGGTATTGTCGGTTTTTTTGGATGTCTCCATGGCAGCCATCGTCGCCATCATCCTATTTATTCAACAGCCATTATTATTTGGGATCAGCTTTCTCGCCTTGCCGCTGTACGGTGTGATCGTTTTTGGATTTATGAAGCCGTTCAGTCGCTTAAATCATCAGGCAATGGAAAGCAATGCGAAGCTCTCCTCGGTGGTCATTGATGACTTAACAGGGATTGAATCCATCAAATCATTAGCGAGTGAAACACGAAATTATCAAAAAATCAAAGCAAATTTTGAGCGAACACTATCAACGAACCGTCGTTATTTCACGATTGAAAACGTACAGACTAGTCTCAAAACATTGCTCCACCTTATCCTCAATGTCATGATTCTGTGGCTCGGTTCACGTTTCATTATCAGAAGGGCGCTTTCTGTCGGTCAACTACTAGCGTTTAACGTATTACTCGTCTACTTCACGAATCCACTTGAAAACATCATCAACTTACAAACCAAGTGGCAGAAAGCGCAGGTCGCCAATGATCGCCTGAGCGAAGTATACCGCGTTGAATCGGAATTCGCGGATGAAGAAGAGCAGCAGGTAGCTAATGCCACCTTCAATCAACAGTTAACACTTGATCATGTTCATTTTAGTTTCGGCTATAGCGAAGATATTGTGTCAGATATTTCCTTAACCGTTCCAAAAGGAGGTAAAATAGCCTTAGTCGGTGAATCGGGGTCGGGAAAAACAACGCTCGCCAAATTGATTGTCCGTTTCTATGAGCCGGAAGAGGGAGAGTATAGGATTGATAATATCCCTGCAACACAGCATACGAAACATCAAGTCCGACGATTGATTCACTATGTCTCTCAGGAACCGTATGTTTTCAGCGGAACGATTTTGGAGAATTTAACACTCGGCATAGAACGTGAGGTAGATGAATCGGAGATTTGGCAGGCGCTGAGAAACGTTGAGTTGCTGGGTACGATCCAGCAGCTACCACTCGGATTGGAGACACCGTTATCTTCGAATGGCTCAGAATTATCCGGTGGGCAGAAACAACGCCTAGTTCTCGCACGTTCGTTACTGACACAAGCACCCGTTTTGATTCTCGATGAGAGCACCAGTCACTTGGATGTTTTAACGGAACACCGGATTATCGATCATTTATTCGCGACGGATCGCACTTTGATTTTTATCGCGCATCGGTTGAGTATCGCCGCGCGTTGCGATCACGTCTATGTGATGGCGAACGGACATATCGTACAGCAAGGCACACCGGACGAACTAGCTAAACAATCTGGATTATATCAACAATTAATTAGTCAATAGAAAGGAAGTTAGTAACATGAGAGAATTAACAACCGAAGAATTGCGTCAGATTATTGGTGGGAGGAAGTTCATGTCATATTTATATGATCAATGTACTAAAATAGGCATTTGCTCATTACCTAAAAGATAATTTAGTAATATGTTAGAATTTATAGGAATTTTATGCGCAACAATTGCGCGCTTTTTGCCACGAATTTATCTAGGCAGAGAAATTGATAAACAGTTTCTCGCACAAAAACGATGGATTGGATTGATTTTAGTCTATGTACTCGCTGGCTATTTTTCACCATTATTGATTACCTATTTGAGTATACCGGTTGTCTATTTCTGGGAGTTTTATCATTACCTCGGTAAAACAAAGAAGATAGCAATGTTTTATAGTGTTTACACACTATTGTCCTTCGAGTATATCTCTTTTTTCATCTACACAGTCTTAAATAAATTAATTGTTAATCTTGAAATTAATTTTGCGCTGTATGATTTTTTAGATTTAGTGGTTACATTGCTAGCGATGATAATCGCATTGAGGATATTTAGTTACTTAGAGATCGATTATGAATTACTAGAATCCAAAGCGTGTCAGAACATCATTCGTCGGACATGGCCGGTATTACTTGGTTTGATGGGATTGTTCTTAACTGCATCGTCGCTTTATTTCTTAGGGGTGCCGAATGGTGATGTGTACGATACGTCAGCTGCGATTGTAGTGTTTTTCGGTTTTTTGATGCTCTTATTGTACATTCAATCCAAACAACGAGAGTTTATCGATACACAGCATCGCCAATTGTTAGAGAATCAGAATCACGCGTTATCCGTCGATCTCGATTATTTGAGTCAATTATATGATGAGATTCGTGGATTCCGTCATGATATTTCTGGCATAGTCGGTGCGATGGGATCAGCAGTAGAGAGTGACGATATGGCGCAGGTTAAGGCCGTTTACCATAAGCTTTTCACACCGATGAATGATCAATTACAGTCGATTGAATATACAGCGTTTGATCTCGGTCATATCGAGGATCTCGGCGTTCGCAATGCATTGTCGTATGAAATGTTGAAGGCGAAGAATTTGAAGGTGCCGTTTCAGTTAGAAGTGATGGGACAGATTCCAAATATTACGGATAATGAATTATCAATTGTTCGCATTATTGATATTTTACTCGATAATGCGATTGAAGCAGCAGTAGAAGCGGAGAAGCCGTTAGTTGAAGTTGCCTTATTCGAAGAATCTGAGGGGGTCACGCTACGAATACGTAATACTAGAAAACGACAGCCACTCAATCAAAGAGAGATCTGGTATCAGGGCGTTTCGACAAAAGGCGATTCGCGCGGAATTGGACTAGCAAATGTGGATCAATTAATGGGGCAATTACCGAATGTGATGCTTCAGACACATATCGGAGACACAGATTTTACACAGACACTGAATGTTGAAAGGAGAGAGGACGATGATTCGTGTTGCAGCGGTAGAAGATGAATTGCTCCATCAGAATCGAATTGATGCGATTGTTGAGAGGTATCGCGTCGCTAATCATAGCGTGCGACCATTAGAATGTTTCGCGCATATTGATGAATTTAAACACTATTTTGATGCGATGCATACCTACGATTTGTACCTACTGGATGTCGATATTGATGGTAATCCAGAAGCTGGCATTCAATTAGCGAAGGAGATTCGGAAGATCGATTCATACGGGGATATTGTGTTCATCACAAGCCACTCGAATATGATGCCACTCGCCTTTGAATCTCACGTTAAGGCGTACGATTTCATCCCGAAAGACGAATCAGAAGTAGTTTTCCGAGATAAAATCACTGACGCGCTCACACATACACTGCAGATGCACGGTAGAAATGTATGTGAGCGCCAGACACCAACAAGTGAAATCTTCAACTATCATTACCAACAACGGCGCGGGATTCAATTACCTTACGATCAAATCCTGTACATCCAAAGTGACGAAGCCTCGCACCGTTTATTATTGATGGGAGAACAAGGGTCGGCGCATCTGTACGGCAGTTTGAAGGATATTTTATCAAAAGATAGCGACCATCATTTCATGAAAGTCGGACGTGCCCTGATTATCAATCCATTGAAGGTCGATTATGTCGATCGTAAACGCAAAGTCATCGTTTTCTTCAATGGATTAGAGCAAGGAATCCCGGGACGTCGTGTCAGACAGCTAGCAACAGAAATTCAAAAGGCCAAACATCAAAAAGCAATTAGGGCAGGTTGATAATGTTACTGTTCCTTAGTGGTTGAAATTGCGTATAAATAGCACAAAAGATACTTTTAATGAACTAAAATGAATTTTTTCACGAACAGTTGTGTTGTAGCTCCTAGAATCTATTACTATAACAGTGTATTAAAGAAGCACACATATCATCGATGAACGGTTACATCTTTAATGCATTGCGATTAGTACAGTAATAGATATGAATAGGAGGAATTACCATGGAAAACGTAAAAGTTGCAAACAACTATCAAACACTCTCTGCTGATGAATTGAAGTTGGTTATCGGTGTTAAATGTAGCTGGGGCGGTGCTGGAAAAGCTGCTGTTAATGGTGGTATCGGCGGTGCTATTGGTAATACTTTAGGATATGTTGGTACTTGCTGGTGGTAATATAAAGAAATTTATCTAATTGTGAGGAGATCAATATTATGATGAAGGTCGCATAGTACCATTAATAAAATGATAGAATGCGATCTTTATATTATTTGTTGTTTTTATAAGGAGAAAAATAATGAATAATCAACAATTATTTAAACTATTGAGTAAAATATTGAGTAAAAATGAACTCGCTCATATCAGTGGTGGCACAATGAACAATCAAGAATGTTATTGGGAAATGCCTTGGGGAGCCCCTTTTATCACTAATAATCCGGGGAATCATAGAAAGTATCCAGCGGTTATGCCAATTAAAAAATGCTTTTCTTAATCAAGATAAGATTGATTGACCAAGAGTGCAGTTAGTTTTATACCAATGAAAGAAGGTAACTACAATGCTAAAGAATTTACATGCAGGATATGCAGCGATAATTACAACTATTATCGCTACAGAAACAGGGTTCATATTCTCATTACTGTTTTTTGAATCAGATCTTCAACACTTACTTGTATCTTATGGAATATGTGGCGCTGTGTTATTCATAGTGATGTGGTTGTACTTTTCAAGAAATCAAAAACGTATCCGTCAATAATCAATCACTAGCATGTCACATTTTAGTAAATATACATTATTAATGTAAGAACACATCATATTTGTCATCAGATAATATGGTGTGTTTTTTAAGAATATAAGAAAAATTGCCATTCAGGCACACTATCATGTTGTTTCACGAACAGTTGTGTTACACATCTGTGAGTACGCTATCATATCAGTAGGAAGAAGGGATTTACCATGTCACGCAATACCAAACCATTTGTTAATTCTGCTATCGCAGCTGTGATGTTTATAGTGATGAATATCATTTTCAATAGGATTTTTGGTTCAGAAACGAACCACACATTCGTGCAAGTTGTCGTTAGTGGTTTACTTTATTTCTTTATCATGTGGGGATTTTTCGCCTGGAATCAGAAACGTAGTCATTGATACGATAGATACTCAGAAAGGATGATTTTTCATGGATAGTACGCCCTTTTTTGTCGATGTTGGATTGCTAGCGGTTGCTTTTATTATTCAGGATATTCTTTCTAATCATATTGATTTAAGTAATTTATGGATTGATCTGCTGTCTTTTCTCGCGATTTATAGCGTTTTGTATATTCTATATGTAATCATTCATAAGCAATTAAAGAAGCAGAATTAGTTGAAGGTGATTTTCTATGCAGAATAATGTTTCCAGAATGATGTGTGTAGGTTTCCTGATTTTTAATTATATACTCTTGTTCAGAAATGCCGGCATGGAAACCTGGCGTTTAACATTTATTTATATTGCGACGATTCTCTTTTCAGTATTACTGTACAACACGTTCGTTAGCGAAGATGACAAATAGACATTTAGAATCCAACATTAATACAGCGCATCCACTCGATGATGTGCTTTTTATATGCACAAAAAAACTGATGAGAGCTGTTCCCATCAGTTTTGATTAGTGTATATATTAATAACTCATATGAATGTCGGCAGGTTGATCCTGATTGAACTGACTGTTGTAGAGGTCGGCGTAGAAGCCGTTCTCTGCCATCAGTTCGTCGTGAGTACCGTGTTCAGTGATGGTACCGTTCTGCATAACGAGGATGACGTCCGCATTCTTAATCGTACTCAAACGGTGCGCGATCACGAAGCTGGTACGGTTCTCCATGACACGATCCATCGCTTCCTGAATGAGTTTTTCCAGGCGTGTGTCGACGGAGGAGGTCGCTTCGTCGAGGATCAGAATGTCCGGATCAGAGATGACTGCACGGGCAATCGTCATGAGCTGTTTCTGACCTTGTGAGACGTTCGTTCCTTCTTCATTGATCATCATGTCGTACGTATTCGGCAGGGTGGTAATGAAGTCGTGAACGTTCGCCACCTTCGCGGCATCGATGACTTCGTAGTCCTTAGCGTCGAGAGCACCGAAGCGAATGTTTTCCATCACGCTGTCGGTGTAGAGCCAAGCATCCTGAAGCACCATGCCCATGTGCTGTCTGAGTTCGTGACGCGAGATGTCTTTGATGTTGACGCCATCGATTTTGATCGCACCGTCTAGGACATCGTAAAAACGCATGAGTAGGTTGATCAATGTCGTTTTACCGGCACCAGTCGGCCCGACGACTGCCACGGTTTGTCCCGGTTTAACCTTGAATGAAATGTCGTTCATCAAGATATTGTCCGGATTGTAGCCGAATTTGATGTGGTCGAATTCGACCGCACCGCGAATTGGTTTTGGTAGTTCTTCATCGGTTTCAATCTGCACTTCTTCCTCTTGATCGAGGTATTCGAAGATACGTTCCGTCGCAGAGATCGCACTCTGGATCGGTCCTAACACCTGCATGAAGGCGTTGATCGGTCCGTTGATCTGCATGATGTAGATCACGAAGGCCTGCAGACTACCCACAGTGAACGTTCCGGCGAGCACGCGGAGTCCACCGATTAAGGTTGAGACCACGTATGCGAGGTTGAAGATAAAGTTCGATACCGGTTGTGTAATGGAAGAGAGGAAACCCGCACGCCTACCGTAACGTTGGAGAGCAGCGCTGTGCTTTTCAAATTCTTCGATACTATCCTGTTGATGGTTGTAAGCACGAATTTCAGTATGACCGGAGAGCTGTTCTTCGATAAAACCGAATAAGTTGCCCAAACTGTTCTGCAAGTTCTTGAATACCGGTTGCGAGAGACGCGTTAAGGTACGAATCGCAATGAATTCGATGACCAGCGTCACAACGATAATCAGCGTCAATTTCACGCTGAGGAACCACATGGCGATGAAACTGAACAGGAAGGTGAGTCCGGAGATCAGTCCCTGAATGATCGCCTGTTGGAGGGCGTTTGCGACGGCGTCCACGTCGTTTGTGGTACGACTGAGGATGTCACCGAGCTGGAACGTATCGAAGTACGCTACTGGGATACGGTTGGTTTTGTGTGAGATGTCGTTACGCAAGTCGGACATCGCGTTTTGAATGACGTTTGTCATCATCAACTGACCGTTGAGGTGCGAAATCACGTAAATGATTGCGATGATGATGTAGACGATCGTCAATTGACCGAGATACGGCAGGTTGATCGCAGCGCCCGGGATACCGCGAGCGATATCCGCCACATTGCGGGCGAGCTCGTTCGTAGCGAGTGCGAGAACGGCGGGCAGGATCGCGTTACAGATCGTCATAACCACGATACTGAACAGTGAGACGAAGAATTTGAGACGATATGCTTTGATGTAGTTCCAGAGACGTCCCCAGAGGTAGAAGACGCTCTTTTTATGTTCACGATCAGGCATTGGCTAATTCCTCCTCACTCAATTGCGATGCAGCGATCTCATGGTAGAGGTCGGATGTTTCGAGTAATTCTTTGTGCGTCCCCTTGGCAGCGATGCGTCCCTGATCCAAGACGATGATCTGATCCGCATGCATGATGGTTGCGACACGCTGCGCAACAATGATCGTCGTCGCATCCTTCGTTTCTTCTGCCAATTTGGCACGAACGGTTGCGTCCGTCTTGTAGTCTAAGGCAGAGAAACTATCGTCAAACACGTAGACTTCGTGTTCACCGATGATGGAACGTGCGATCGAGAGACGCTGTTTCTGACCACCGGAGAGGTTATTTCCACCTTCTGAGAGGTGCGTATCCAATCCGCTCGGTGTACGCGAAATGAATTCAGCAGCTTGAGAAATATCTGAGGCACGAGAGAGATCCGCCGTGTCTGCTGTCGCATTACCGTAGCGCAAGTTATCGGAAATCTTTCCGGTAAAGAGGTTGGCGCGCTGCGGGGTGTAACCGATCTTTTCACGCAAGGTTTTGAGATCGAGCTCGCGAATATCGACACCGTCAAGTAGGATCTGTCCCTTCGTCACGTCGTAGAAACGCGGAATCAACTTCACGATGGTTGATTTTCCTGAACCGGTCGATCCGATAAAGGCGATCGTCTGTCCTGCTTTGGAAGAGAAGGAAATGTCACGTAAGGTCGGTTCATCCGCATCCGGGTAACTGAAGGAGACGTTCTTGAACTCGAGGCGTCCGCTGCCGTCTGTTTCCGTTTTTGGATTTTCGGGATTTTGAACCGAAATCGGCATATCGATAATTTCCTGCAGACGTTCAGAACTAACCGCCGCTCTCGGATACATCAAGAAGATAGTTGAGAAGAGCGACAGTGAGAAGAGCGCTTCGAAGACGTATTCGATAAAGGCGACCACGTCACCGACTTGAAGATTACCGGCTGAAATTTGTCCGGCACCGAGCCAGATGACCATCGCAATCCCAATTTCCGTGATGAAGTTGAACCCCGGCTGGGAGCTTCCCACGATTTGGAAGAGCTTGGTTGAAATTTTACGGTAGCTTTCGTTCGATTCTTCGAAACGTTCTTCTTGGTACGGTTCACGGTTGAAGGCACGGATAACGCGCAATCCCGTGATGTTTTCACGCTGGATACGGTTGATCTTATCGAGTCCGCGCTGTTGTTTTTGTGAGAGCGGATGCGTGATTTTAACGATTAAGATAATGATCAGGATAATCAACGGTAGCGCAGGAGAGATGTAGAGCCCCATGCGTACGGAGAGTCTCAAGATCATAAAGATACTCACGATAATCATAATCGGTGCGGTGAGTCCCATCCCGAGCAGCATGATTGAGAACTGCATGAGCAGGAAGGCGTCGTTCGTCAAACGTGTAGAGAGCGACGGCACACCGAGCGACTGGAATTCGTGAAGTGAGAGTTGCTGGATTTTGGTGTAGACGTCATCACGCAAGTCTTTGATGATGTGGTTGGAGAGGCTGCTGACGAAGAAACGTGACATCAGCTGTCCAGCCAAACCGAGAAAGACGATGAATAACATCAGCATGATGAACATGAATAACTGACTCTGAGACTGATTGGCTAATGCACCATCAATAATGTAGGAGAGTAAGGTTGGTAACCCCAAACGTACAATCACAAAACAGATGGAACCAAAGAGTGCGAGTAATAATTGAATAGGATACGGTTTAACGTATCGGAATAGAAACTTCAATCGATTCGCCTCCTTACTAAAACTAAGACAATGTCTTTAGAATCTGTTGGAGTTTCTCAACTTGATCGGTGCGTTCCCATGGAAGATCGACGTCGGTACGGCCAAAGTGTCCATAAGCCGCCGTCTGACTAAAGATCGGCTGGTTGAGTCCGAGTGATTCGATCATGCCGCGCGGTGTGAGTTTGAACGTTTCACGGACGGCCTTGATGAGAGTTTCTTCCTTATGGTCACTCGTACCTTTGCAGTCGATACTGATTGAGATTGGATGTGCAACCCCGATCGCATAGGATAACTGCACTTCACACTTGTGGGCGAAACCACCAGCGACGATATTTTTCGCAATGTAGCGCGCCATGTAGCTAGCGGAGCGGTCAACTTTGGTGGAGTCCTTACCGGAGAAGGCGCCACCACCGTGAGGCGCCGCACCACCGTAAGTGTCGACGATGATCTTACGTCCGGTCAGTCCGGAGTCGGCAACTGGACCACCGATGACGAATTGACCAGTTGGATTAATGTAGAGATTGGTATCGTCATCGAGCCATTTTTCAGGGATAACCGGTTTCACGACTTCACGAATAATGTCGGGACGCAGTTCGTCGAGCGTGACGCTTTCTTTGTGTTGCGTACTAATGACGATACTGTCGACACGCAGCGCTTGGTTGTTTTCGTCGTATTCGATGGTAACTTGCGTCTTGCCGTCTGGTCCCAAGTAGTCGAGGATCCCTTGGTGACGGACCTCAGCGAGACGACGAGCGAGACGATGACTCAACGCAATCGGAATCGGCATATATTCTGGAGTTTCGTCCGTCGCATAGCCGAACATGATTCCCTGGTCACCCGCACCGATTTCTTTTTCGGCGGATGCATCGCCACGTGTCTCCAGTGCGTCGTCCACACCGAGTGCGATATCACCGGACTGTTCATCGAGAGAGACGATCACAGCCACGTGGTCGGCATCGAAACCGTAAAGGTCATCAGTATAACCGATACGGCGAATGGTGTCTCGCACAATGCTTTGGATATCTACATAGGCGGACGTTGATAATTCACCGAAAACGAAGACGAGACCGGTATTAACGACCGTTTCACACGCCACACGTGCGTTCGGATCTTCTTTGAGGATGGCATCGAGGATCGCATCGCTGATCTGGTCAGCTACTTTATCCGGATGTCCTTCTGTTACAGATTCTGAAGTAAAAAGATGTGTTGGCAATGGTAGCCCTCCTTTATATAGATGATTGAGATGTAAAAACGGCGCTGTCATATAAATTAGGTTGTGAAATGCTAGGTTTTAGATGACGCGCCGAATGTATTACACCTATTGTAGTATGAAAAAAATAGTTTATCCAGATTGAGAAAGGTTGCACAAACAAGGAAAAACAGAAAAATTAGCGTGAAATATCACAAAAGTTACAGAAACATTACAAAAAACGGCAAAACGTTGCATACAGACAACAACTTTCACAGTGTGGTTAAAGGTCATTGACAGTTCGCCAGATTTCCCCACAAACCCAAATGACCGTGATAGTATACTTTTTGTCGAAATGAGAGGCACGCAAATGACGTGCAGAAAATCTAGAATCATAGCAAAAGAAAAAGGAGTTTTATTTAACATGAATTTACGTAAGGTTTTACTTGGCGGAACAGTTGCATTGTCTACAGTTATTGCATTGAACTTCGGTGAAGTTGCCAATGCACAGGCTAACGGCGAAGCAAGCTCTTGGGAAGCACGTACTGTAGAACAGGTTAAAGCAGACTTCCAAGAAAAAGAAGACGGCAACAAAACTTACACTATCAAATACGGTGACACCTTAGGCGTTATCGCTAAAGCTGCTGGTGTAGACGTTAACCAGTTGGCAGCATTCAACAACATCGAAAACGCAAACTTGATCTTCCCAGGTAACGAATTAACGTTCAACTTCGATGCGAACGAAAAAGTTTCTTCTGTAGAAGTTAAGGAAGCAAACGGTCACGTTGAAACTGTACCGGTTCAGGAAGCACCTGCACAAGAAGCAGCACCTGTACAACAAGCTGCACCAGCTCCTGCGCCAGCACCTCAAGCAGCACCAGTTCAAGGTGGTAGCGCAAAAGAAATCATTGCTAGTCGTGAATCCGGTGGTTCTTACGACGCACGTAACGGACGTTACATCGGTCGTTACCAATTAGACGCAAGCTACTTGAATGGTGACTTCTCACCAGCTAACCAAGAACGTGTAGCTGATCAATACGTTGCTGGTCGTTACGGTTCATGGGATGCAGCCTTAGCATTCTGGAACGCAAACGGTTGGTACTAAGCCGATAGCGTTAATAACTAACGAACAATCTAACAGCCCAAGCTTTCTGGCTTGGGCTGTTTTTTATTAAGTGATCGTGTTTCTACATTAACTGATGGCATCTCAAACAATTGCGTCAGTCACAAAAACACGGTACAATGATATTAGTCAAAGTTAGTCAATCTCATAGAAAGAGTTGAGAATTATGCAAAAGCGGAATATATCTGATATTATCGAAAGTTATCTAAAAGATGTTTTGCGCGATGCTTCAGATGTCGAGATTCGACGCAGTGAGATTGCGAATCGTTTCGAATGTGTACCGTCGCAGATCAATTACGTAATTAATACGCGCTTTACCCCGAAACAAGGCTATGCTGTCGAGAGTAAGCGCGGTGGTGGCGGTTATATTCGCATTATGAAATTACAAGTTGTCGATGAGGCAGAGTATTTGGATCGTATTAATTTGATGATCCAAGACAGCATTTCTCTGAGAGATGCAAATGCTGTGATCGAAAATCTGACGCATAAGCAATTAATCGATGAGAAGCAAGCATTCATCATGCGTGCCGCAGTGGACGATGCGATCGTGCAATCCATCGATAGACCGAATCAAGCGCGTGCAATCATTTTGAAGCATATTATCGAGCGTTTGAAATACCGTTAATCTACAAGAATAAGGAGTGGTCGGATGAGTCACGACGTTTATACTGAAAAAGCGACAGCCGCATTGGAACATGCGTTTGAGGTCGCTGAACAATTTAATCACCGTACCATTGAATCAGAAGATTTATTATTAGGCCTTTACCAAGCAGAGGGTAGTGTCGCACAGGAAGTATTGCAGAAATTCTTGCCAAGCTATCAGGAAATGGTGGAAGAGTTCGATTACTTGAGCGGTTATGGGACATCTACCAGCCCGACGAACCGCTTTGGGGAACCGAATTATGCGCCGAAGACACGCAAGATTTTAGTGATTGCACAGACGATCGCACAGATGTTAGATGCGACGTTGATTGGAACGGAGCATATCTTACTCGCATTAATCAGCGAAGAAACGCTCGCCGTTCGTATTATGCGCAATCTCAAAGTTGACTTGGCGGAAGTGTACCGCGAAATTTGCCGAATGATTGGTGTGAACCCGAGCGTCTTGATGAAGAAGGGGCGCGGACATATCGATGGCAATCAGTCCAACAAGAGTGATTCGAAGACGCCACTATTGGATAGTATCGCGAAGGATTTGACCGCACGTGTGGCACATGGTGATGCAGATCCAGTGGTTGGACGCGACAAAGAAATTAGTCGTCTCATGCAGATTTTGAGCCGTCGTATGAAGAATAATCCAGTCTTGGTCGGTGAGCCGGGCGTCGGTAAGACCGCTATTGTCGAAGCGGTCGCACAGCGTATCGCGAATGGTGAAGTGCCGGATACACTCGCCAATAAGCGCCTCATGATTTTGGATATGGGATCGATGGTTGCTGGAACGAAATATCGTGGCGAATTCGAAGATCGTGTGAAGAAAATGATCGAAGAAGTCGAAACGGATGGCGAAGTAATTCTCTTCATCGACGAATTGCATACGATGATCGGTGCAGGTGGCGCAGAAGGAGCGATTGATGCCTCTAACTTGATGAAACCTGCGCTTGCTCGCGGTAGTGTTCAGGTGATCGGTGCGACGACGTTGAATGAATACCAGAAATACATCGAGAAAGACTCCGCACTCGCTCGTCGTTTCTCCAAAGTATTGGTAGAAGAACCGAGTGAATCGGAAACGGTGGAAATTCTCGAAGGGATCCGTAAAGCGTACGAAGACTTCCACAAGGTGACGATTACTGATGAAGCCATTCAAGCAGCTGCAACGTTGAGCCATCGCTACCTTTCTGATCGTTACTTGCCGGACTCTGCGATCGATGTGATCGATGAAGCCGCCGCAACTAAACGATTGAACGAAGGTGTACAGTCATCGGTACGTGGTGAAAAAGCCCAGCTCGAACGCGAAATTCGTGCTCTCAATGACGAAAAAGAAAAAGCCTTTATCGCACGTGATTTCGACAAAGCAGCTGAAACCCACCACAAACAGGTGCGCTTACGCAATGAATTGCAGGAACTCGCTGACAAGAAGGAGCGCAGGACGACGAAATCATTGTCAATCGATGACAAAGATATTGCGATCTTGATCGGCTCCTGGACGGGCATTCCAGTTGCGCAATTGACGGCAACGGAGAACCAACGTCTCCAGCGTTTGGAATCGACTTTGCATGCGCGTGTGAAAGGTCAGGACGAAGCGGTGACAGCCGTGGCGCGTGCCGTGAAACGTTCGCGTACGGGGATCGGTAATCCTAACCGTCCGATCGGTTCCTTCATGTTCTTGGGGCCGACTGGTGTCGGTAAGACCGAACTGGCGAAGACACTCGCTGAAACCCTCTTCGGCTCTGAACAATCCATCATTCGTCTCGACATGTCCGAATATATGGAGAAATACAGCACGAGCCGTATGATTGGGTCAGCGCCGGGTTATGTGGGCTTTGAGGAAGGCGGTCAGCTTACCGAGAAAATCCGTCAGCACCCGTACAGTGTCGTTCTCTTCGACGAAGTGGAGAAGGCGCACCCGGATGTCTACGATCTCTTACTACAGATCTTGGATGATGGCTATATCACAGACAGCAAGGGACGCCGCATCGACTTCCGCAACACGATCATCATCATGACCTCAAACATCGGGGCGACTGAACTGCGCGATGATAAAATTGTCGGCTTCGGCGGCCAAAACAAAGGCATGGACTACGAAACAATGAGTAGTCGCATTCAGGAAGCGTTGAAGAGCACTTTCCGCCCAGAATTCCTGAACCGTCTTGATGAAGTGCTCGTCTTTAAGACGCTCGAACAGGCAGAGATTCGCGATATCGTTCGCAAGTTCACCGATCAGTTGGAAGCACAGTTGGCGGAACGCGACATCACCATCAAGTTTACTGGTGGTGCGATTACGCAGATTGCGAACGACAGCTTCGATCCGGAAATGGGTGCGCGTCCGATTCGTCGCTACATCCAGACGCACGTCGAAGATTCACTGAGCGAACTCCTCCTCGATAATAAAGTCCAGGCCGGCGACACCGTCAAAATCGGTGTTCGTAGCGGTAAATTGTACTTCGATGTCGAACATGAAGACGGCTCGAGCGAAGAAACGCAAACAGCCGAGCAATTAATTGGCATTGGGGAGTAGACTTTTTAATTCGAGGTTAGTAAGATAGGCATAGTTTAGATAATATGTGCCACCTATAGGAGGTAAAATGATGAACGACGAACAGAAAAAATATTCATTGATCGCATTGGGCGCTATTGCAGTCACTGCTGCAGTCGGTGCTGTCCTTTACCACAAAGAAAGCACAGACCACGTGATCTCTAGCACGATCGACAAAGTCAGCGATAAAGTGAACGAAAAACTTGAAGACGCAGATATCAAAGAAAAAGCTGAAAGAGCTACAGATAAAGCGTTGAAAACAGCAGATAAAGTCACTGACAAAGTGGATATCGACGAGATTCCAGATAGCGTCCGTGAATGGTTGAAAGGTCTCGCTTAATCGCGAAATCACTAAGTATACAGAAGTCGGGGTTAGTGCCCCGATTTTTTTGTGGAATGGAGTAATCATGACAGAAACAATACACGAACAATGGATGCGCCAGGCAATCAGAGAAGGCGAAAAAGCTGAGGCGATCGGGGAAGTGCCGATCGGAGCGGTAATCGTGAAGGATGGTGAAATTGTCGGCCACGGCTACAACACACGCGAAACAACCAATCAGGCGACTACGCATGCGGAAATGCTGGCGATTCAGGAGGCCAATCGCACACTCGACAACTGGCGACTCGAAGACTGCGACCTCTACGTCACCGTCGAACCGTGTCCCATGTGTGCTGGGGCCATCGTTCTGAGTCGACTCCGCCACGTCTATTACGGCACCACTGACCCGAAAGCTGGCGCCTGCGATACCCTGTATCACCTCACCACTGATGAACGCCTCAATCATCAAGCCGATGTCACCCCAGGCATTCTGCAACCTGAATGCGAAAAACAAATGAAAGACTTCTTCAAAGCCCTGCGCGCTAAACGTAAAAGGAACTCTAGAAAGCCGAAGCGGGAAGGGTAAAAACTTTCATTTTCTCAGTCGTTTCACTAAAGTTTCATGCTGAAATTTTGGTACAATCGGGATATAAACTGACATCATTTTGATTAGAGGTGAGAACAATGAAAGAACGCGTCTCGAATTTTGAAGTTTTACGTATTCTATCGATGTTGATGATCGTATTCCTGCATGTCAATTCGCACTATATCACAGGTGATGAATCACTATACCAGTTGCCACACGCTTTTATGTATCTGCAGACGTTATCGATGATCTGTGTGAATCTATTTGTGATGATTTCTGGTTACTTTATGGTGACGAGCACGCGAAAGATGGCGCGCTGGTTCAAACTGTTTTTCCAAGTGAGCTTTTTTGCAGTGATTATCAGCGGCGTGATGTTTGTGCTTGGTATTCAGTCGATTACCATTAAATCACTGCTTCAAAATATACTGCCGATTCTGCTTGATCGCTACTGGTTTATCACCATGTACGCGATCCTTTATCTACTCGTGCCTTACCTCAACTTTTTTCTTAATCAAACGAGTACAGATACCGCTTTTTCGCTGATTTTTATTTTATTTGTGATTGGTTCTATCTGGGAACCGATTACTGGTATTGAAAATATGGGGTTTGGCAGTGGTTATGGATTATCATCATTTATCTTTTTATATTTAATTGGTGGTTATATTCGCAAATATGATTCTCTCGCCATTCATTTCAAACAGCGCTGGTTGTACTTTGCGTTGTTTTTTGGTCTCGGTGCCTATTCTGCAGTAATGTATCAGTTCACTGAGAATCCAATGTTTATTCACTACAATCACTGGACGACGGTACTCATGACGTACGGGCTGTTTATGGGGTTCAAGACGATGAAGCCGTTCGTGAATAAGCCGCTTAATTATGTGGCAAAGCACGTGTTCGGTGTCTATCTCGTCCACGAGCATCCGATGGTTCGCCAATTACTGCACGATAGCGCGTTGGTGGACCGCATTTTATCCCCGAATGCCCCTTATTTCACATTGCGAGCGATCGGTTTTGCGTTAGTGATTTTTGGGATTAGTTGGGGGATCGCGACGGTTTTGAATACGGTATACAACGCAATGTTTGGCTGGATTCAACCAAAAATTTCTAATGCTTGGCATGCGTGGTTAGAAGATTAATATTTAAAACCTTGTGTAATTTTGGTATGATAGGAATTAATTGTATCAATCTATAGTCGTTAAGGAGCGAATGAGCATCATGGAAGACCCCGGAGCCTCGTCTATTATCGGGCAAATTATATTAATTCTCGTATTGACGTTGATCAATGCTTACTTGGCAGGCGCTGAAATGGCGTTTGTGTCCGTTGATCAATCCAAAATCAAAGAAATGGCGCAGGGTGGCAATAAGAAGGCCAAACGCGTGGATGAGTTGCTGTCTGAATCGGACAGTTTTTTGTCGACGATTCAGGTAGGGATTACCTTCGCAGGATTCTTCTCCTCTGCATCAGCAGCGAATACGTTTGTCGATTATTTAGCGCCGGTCATGGCAGATATTCCGTTTGGGCGCACATTAGCAACCGCAGTAGTGACGTTGATTTTGTCGTACATTTCCTTGGTGTTCGGGGAATTATTCCCGAAACAAGTGGCGATTCAGTTCCCAGAAGAGTACTGTTTGGCGACGGCGCGTTCGATTCTCATCGTGAAGAAGATTTTCGCGCCGTTCGTATGGTTATTGACGGCATCGACGAACTTGTTGAAGAAGTTGACGCCGATCGATTTTACCTACCGCGAAGAACATTTAACGCGTCGTGAAATGCGAAAAATCATCGAAAGTGGTCGTAAAGATGGTGCCTTGGATGTGGACGAATTCCGCATGATGCAAGGAGTATTGAACCTCGATACCAAGCTCGGGAAAGCGGTCATGGTGCCACGTACCGATACGTTGATGCTCGATATCGAAGATGATGAAGAAGTCAATCTAGAGACCATCTTGAGTGCGCCGTACTCACGTATTCCGATCTACCGTGGCGATAAGGACGATGTGATCGGGATTATCCACTCCAAAGACGTGCTCCGTTCCGCGAACCGGGTCGGTTTTGAACGTTTAGATCTAGAAAAATTAGCGAAACCAGCGTTTTTTGTACCTGAAACGATCTATATCGATGACTTACTGCTCGAATTCCGTCGTCAGAATCAGCACATGGCGATTTTGAAGGATGAATACGGTGGGGTTGTCGGTATCGTGACCTTGGAGGACTTGTTGGAACAGATCGTCGGGGATATCGAAGACGAGTACGATGTCGAAACGATGAAGTACCGTAAATTGACCGACAAGAAGACATTGATCAGTGGGAAGTTGGCGATCAACGATTTCAATAAAGCGTTCCAGACCGCAGTCGTGAGTGATGAATCCGATACGATTGCTGGTTACGTGATCGAGATTTTGGGACATTTCCCAGAAGATCACGAGCAGGAGAGCGTTCAGATTGGTGACTACAAGTTGACGACGACGCTCGTTGAGAATGGCCGTATTCGTGAATTGGAAGTTATCCATGAACCGCATGAAGTTGCCACTGAAGATGCTGTGGATGAAGAATAGAGAAAGTGAGTCATGATGACTGAATCAAAATCACGCTTAAACGAAATGATGGATCGTCCGATTGTGGAATCGCGCGTCTTGGATTTTATGCGTCATCGCCAAGCGCGTTTCGCAGCGCCACTTGATGCGCTTGAACGCGAGGCGAATGAACGCCGCGTACCGATTATTCCACATGAAACGGCGGTGTTTTTGGATTTTTTCCTCGGTGTGGTGGCACCGAAGGAAATTCTAGAAATTGGGACGGCGATCGGCTATTCCGCCTCAGTGATGACTTACGGACATTCCGAACGTCACGTTGATACGATCGATCGTTACGATGTCATGATTGAGGAAGCGCGTGAGACGTTTGAAACGCTCGAACTGACGGATCAAGTCACGCAACTTGAAGGCGATGCGGCGGATATTTTGCCGACACTTGAGAAGCAGTATGATTTTATCTTTATGGACTCAGCGAAACAGAAATACTTTTCATTCTTCCCGTACTGTATGGACGCATTGAAAGTCGGTGGTACGCTGCTGGTTGATGATATTTTCCAAGCGGGAACGGTGTTCGCACCGAAGGAAGAGATTCCGCGCCGCGTGAAAAATATCCATAAGAAACTGAATTGGCTGTTGGATACGGTCATTGAACATCCGCATTTGAGTGTTACGACCTTACCGTTAGGCGATGGGGTGCTCTTGGTGCGCAGGTTGGATGATTACGACTTCCACGCCGACTTCGATGAAGAAAAAATGAAAGCTCAAACGAATTAAAACAAAAAAGAAAGCGAGTAGCTCCAGTGGCTACTCGCTTTTCGTTTAGTGTAAATTTTACTGATTTAAGAAGGCGGTGAAGTTTCGACGCTTCAACGCTGGGATCCTCAACATCACGACGAAACTTGTGAGGTAGAGAATCGAGAGGAACAACATAACGGTAGGTACGCCGCTCTTTTCCATGATGAAGCCGATGATGACAGAGGAGAAGCCACCGACCGCACGTCCCGCGTTAAGGATGATATTGTTGGCGGTCGCTTGGATACTCTTGTCGTAGATACGACTTACGACGGCGCCGTATCCTGGGAACATCCCGTTCACGAAGAATCCCATGATTGTCCCACCGATCAGCATCGACCAGTTACTCTCTAGGGTACTGAATAAGAACACGGTGATAGCGGACGCAATCAGGAATGTGCCAAACATGATGCGAGGGCCAACGCGATCGAGGAGACGTCCGAAGACGAGCATGCCGATCGACATGCCGACGATGGTGGAGACCATCCAGATTGATGAATTCGTGACGCTCGCGCCTGTCTGTTGTTGCATGATGGTCGGGAGCCAGTTCATCATTCCGAAGTAACCGGCAATCTGAACCGTCGTCATCAGCATGAGTGCGACGGATTGATAACCGACTTTCGCATTCGCAAACAAGGCCTTGAACGCAGTCAAGAGGTGACTGTTTCCCGTTGCGAGTTGCGGTTCGGGATGGAACGTTGCTTCATCGTCGATTGCGAAGTGAAGGTACAATACCAAGACTAATGGTGCGAGACCGAAGAGGAAGAGGCCGCGCCAGCCGAGTGATGGCACGAACAAACCGGCGAGAATGGCGGAACCGATCGAACCGACCTGACCGGCAACACCGTTCCAGGATGAAACGGTACCCATCTTCTGGAGTGGGACGATGTTCGCCATGATACTCAACGCGATCCCGTACTCTCCACCGACACCGATGCCGGCGATGAAACGGAGAATGTAGATGGTCGTGATGTTCGGCGCAAAGGCGATCCCGCCGCTCGCCAAACAGAAAATGAGTAGCGTGATTTTGAGGATCGTCATTTTGTTGTGGCGGTCACCGAGAATCCCGAACAGCATCCCACCGACGAGCATGCCGAGGTTCGTCAACGTAGCAATCAATCCCGTTTGTGCCCCCGACAGCATGAATTCCGACATGATCTCCGACATAGCGAAAGAAAGGAACATGACGTTCAAGTCGTCGGTTCCCGAAGCGATGATACTGCCGACAACGGCCTTGATTTGGTTTTTAGTCATGATGGCGCCTCGTTCTAGTCATCCGAACCGGGACGGCCGTATTTGTGGTGCCATTGGTTTAATTTTTCAATCTCTTCAGCAGAGAAAAGGTGATCCGCTTCGGCCACGTGCACGAGTGTTGGATAGTCGCTCAGGGAGTGGTAGGTGAGTCCGGCGTTTTTGAAGTTGTCATCCGCAGACTGGAAGTCATAGGTGAAGATGCTGGCAACACCTAACACTTCGACGTGTTCTGCAGCGACTTTGGCGGCTTCGAGGACGCTACCACCTGTTGAGATCAAGTCGTCGATCATAACTAACTTATTATCTGGATTCAAATGCCCTTCGATCTGCGTTTTACGTCCGTGGTCTTTGGCTTTGCCTCGGATATAAACCATCGGCAAATTCATCTTTTCGCTGATCCATGCGGCATGTGGGATGCCGGCTGTTGCGGTCCCGCCGATCACGGTTGCTTCTGGGTAGTGCGTTTCGATTAAGTCGACCAGACCATCAATGATTTCGCGACGGGCGTCTGGGTAGCTCAATAATTGACGGTTATCCGTGTAGATTGGTGCTTCGATACCACTCGCCCAGGTGAAAGGATCGCTGGGTTGGAGTAAGACCGCTTTGTGTTCGAGTAAGAGGCGGGCGGTACGTTCGTTCATTGGTTCAGTCATGATGATCTCCTTTTCTCTGAATTATTCTGCATCCATCCCGCGCCATGCGGAGAGGAAGTGGTTGTACATTTCAACAGGATTTTTGGCTTGGGTAATCGGACGACCGACGACGAGGTAATCGACACCAGCAGCCTTCGCTTCTTGTGGGGTAGCGACACGGGTCTGATCGTCGTGTTTTTCCTTAGTGAGACGAATCCCCGGTGTCAAGCTGAGGAAGTCTTCAGCAGTCGCTTGTTTGATCGCGCGCGTTTCGAGTACGGAGGAGACGACACCGTCCATACCGCTCGTCTGTGCGAGTTTGGCGAGATGTACGACGCTGTCGAGCAGTTCGCCATTCATGCGCAGATCGTTCGTCATCATTTCCTGAGAGGTTGAAGTGAGCTGTGTGATACCCATCAGTTTCGGACGGTAAGGACCGGTATTCGTACCCTCAACGGCAGCTTCCATCATCTCCTGCCCACCCATACAGTGGACCGTCACCATCTCGATTGGATATTGCGAGAGCTGTTTCATCGCGAGGTAGACGGTGTTCGGAATATCGTGGCTCTTCAAATCGAGGAAAATCGGGAACCCGCGTTCGGAGAGTTCTTCCACGATTTTAGGGCCGGACATGTAGAACTGAGACATCCCAATCTTAACGGGGATCGGATGTTCTTCGAAGTTCTTCAAGAACGCGTCCAGCTCGTTTTCCGTATTGAAATCCAATGCCACAAATAATTCTTTATTCATTGCGACTCCTTTCAAGGTATAAAAAAAGCCCGGGAATGATCCCGGGCGGTTGATAGCGTAAAAAGACAGCGATACACAAAAAAGTATCACCAACGACTAACTTCCTTGCCTCACGGGACAACGTTAAAGTATTTCGGTCAGTGCAATATATTCTTTGATAGGATAGTCGAGTTTCCTGGAACTGTCAATCAATTTT
This sequence comes from Aerococcus vaginalis, assembly GCF_053762225.1. Taxonomy (NCBI): domain Bacteria; kingdom Bacillati; phylum Bacillota; class Bacilli; order Lactobacillales; family Aerococcaceae; genus Aerococcus; species Aerococcus vaginalis. The sequence goes on along the minus strand of NZ_JBSMYC010000003.1, from coordinate 133,020 downwards.
AGAAAATAAAAAAGACGAGCAACGCTCTGCTGCTCGCCGGTTACAGTCTTTTAACGCACGGCACAAGAAGACGGGTCGCTTAGGGCTGCTTCCTTCCGGATCTGACCCGGTTCACGTCATCGACCTTGCCGTGCGGTCTTAACGACAATGATTATCATATCATGGGTGGGTCTGTTTGGCAAGAAAAACCAGCGATTCAAACCAAAAATCACCGAGCGATCCGATGTCAGAGATGCTGAAAATCTGATATAATGAAGCAGTATGCCGAAAGGATCTTTGGAAGGAGTATGGGAATGGGCTATCAAGCACTGTATCGAAAATGGCGCCCGCAGCGTTTTGACGAGATGGTCGGACAGGATGCGGTCGCAAAGACGTTAGAACATGCGGTCGAAAGCGATAAGATCAGTCACGCCTACCTCTTTACAGGTCCGCGTGGTACGGGGAAAACGAGTGCAGCGAAAATTTTAGCGAAGGCGGTCAACTGTCCGAACCAGACGAACGGCGAACCGTGCAATGAATGCGAGATTTGTCGGGCGATTACGTCCGGCGTATTGAGCGATGTGATTGAGATCGACGCAGCCTCCAATAATGGGGTCGATGAAATTCGCGATATTCGCGATAAGGTTCGCTATGCGCCGACCGAAGCGAAAAATAAAGTCTACATCATCGACGAAGTGCACATGCTGTCGTCGGGAGCGTTCAATGCGTTATTGAAAACATTGGAAGAACCGCCTGCACATGTCATCTTTATCCTTGCGACCACGGAATGGCAGAAGATTCCAGCGACTGTGATTTCTAGGACGCAGCGTTTCAATTTCCGTCGTATCGATCAGCCAACATTAGTGGCGCGTATGCAGCTGATTTTGGACGAAGAGGGGATTGATTACGAAGCAGAAGCGCTCGACGTGATTGCTCATGCCGCAAACGGTGGGATGCGTGATGCGCTCAGTATTTTGGATCAGTTACTCTCATTCACCAGTGATAAGGTGACGAAGGCGTCCGCACTAGAGCTCACCGGTGCGCTCGGTAGTCAGCAGAAGATAGCTTACATGCATGCGCTATATACGTCCGATACAGAGACGGCGCTCAAAATGTTGCGTGAAGCGATCCAATCGGGGCGTGAACCGGCGCGATTCGTAGAGGAACTCTTGTATTTCACACGTGATCTCTTGTTAGCGCAGTCGACCAAGGCGGAGAATCAGGAGGAGTTACTCTCAGGGTACGATGAAGATTTCTATGAATTAGCGCGTACCATTGATACGGCGTTCCTCTACCGTGTGATGCAGCAATTGGAACAGGCGCGCTATGACATGCAGTACAGCGTGCAGCCGGTGATTTATTTGGAAGTGGCGACGATTAATCTGACGGAGGATACCGAACCGACAACGGGACAATCTACCGCTGATAATGAAACGGTGACCGCCCTTCAACGTGAACTCGAATCACTCAAACAGACGATCGCATCGCTACAGGCGAACGGTGTTACAGCAGGGGAGACCGCACCTCAGCAGCCCACCAAACCGCGTCAGAGCAATAGTCGTACCAAAGGCGGCAAAGACTTCGAACCGAACTTCCCATTGATTTACCGCACGTTGGAACAGGCGACGAAGAAGGATCGAAACGATGTTTTAGCGTTGTGGCCGGAATTGGTTGAGAACCTTTCAAAGGTACAGCGCACGCTCTTACAGCAGACAGAACCGGTCGCTGCGAGCGAGGATTATTTCGTGTTATCGTTTGAGTATGCGACGTTCTGCCGCAATGTTTCTGAGGATACGGAGATCCAGCAAACTGTGAGACAACAGATCGAACAGCGTCTCGGTCATGCGAAGCAAATGCTGGTTTTGACGGCGGAGCAGTGGCAGGAAGCACGTAAAACTTATGTCAAAGCACTCAAAGATGGAACGCGCGATCAGTTGACGGGGGACGAATCAGCGGGTGAATCTGCTGAAACATCCACCGATGAAACACGTGAAACCTTCGATGTGCCGGACGAAACGGAACAGGTGGTTGAACCGCTCACTTCGCTTTTTGGTGTAGACAATGTAAACGTTGTTGATGATTAATTGATAAATAAAACGAAAAAATAAACGAAAAGGAGCAACTAACGATGGCAAATAATATGATGAACATGCAGAAAATGATGAAAGAAGCACAAAAACTTCAAAAACAGATGACGGACGCGCAGGATGAACTCGCAAAGAAAGAATTCACCGCTAAAGACCCAAGTGGCATGGTAAAAGTGACCGTTAACGGTGAAAAGAAAGTGCAAGCATTATCGATTGAACCGGATGCGATGGACCCTGAAGACCCAGAAATGTTGGAAGACTTGATCATCGCTGCCACGAACAAAGCGATCGAAAAAGTGGATCAGGAAACACAAAACAAATTCGGTCAATTCACGAAAGGTATGCCTTTCTAAGCGAACGAATCAGCACTGTTGGGATTTAGTAGGAAGGACTGAGCGGTTTGGATTATCCAGAACCGATTGCGCGTTTGATCGCTAGTTTTCAGAAATTACCTGGTATTGGGAGTAAAACCGCCGCACGTTTGGCGTTCTTCACGTTGCGTATGGATGAACGCGAAGTGCTGCAGTTTGCGAATGCGCTTGTCGATGTTAAGCGTGAGCTCGACAATTGTGAAGTCTGTGGACTGATTACCGATCGCAATCCGTGTGACATCTGTAGCGATGAATCGAGAGAAGCGGATAAGATCATGGTGGTTGAACATTCGCGCGACGTGATGGCGTTGGAACGCATGCAGGATTATAACGGTCGCTACCATGTATTGCACGGTGTCCTTTCACCGATGGAGGGGACGGGACCGGACGATCTGAATATTTCCCAACTGCTTGTCAGATTGCAGGATGAGGCGATTACCGAAGTGATTCTAGCGACGAATGCGACGGCAGAAGGCGAAGCGACCGCAACCTATCTCGCACGCCTCATCAAACCGGCAGGTATTAAAGTCACTCGCATCGCTTACGGTTTATCGGTCGGGAGCGACATCGAATATACGGACGAAGTGACGCTACATCGCGCATTGGAAGGACGGCGAGAACTATGAAAGCACACGATCAATATCCTGGATATTTCATCACGTTGGAGGGGCCGGATGGTTCTGGGAAGACGACCCTACTCAACGGCATTGTGCCAAAACTTCAAGAGCAACTCACTGTCTCTTTGATTACCACGCGTGAACCGGGTGGCGTGCGTATTGCAGAAGCGATTCGTGATGTCATCCTAGATAAGGCAAACACCGCCATGGACGTACGCACGGAGGCGCTCCTCTATGCGGCGAGCCGTCGTCAGCACTTAGCCGAAAAGGTCATTCCCGCTTTAGAACGCGGTGAAGTCATTCTCTCCGATCGTTTCGTTGACAGTTCGGTCGCTTATCAGGGGTTCGGTCGTGATATCGGCGCTCAGGAAATTATCGATATCAATCAATTCGCAACGGACGGTCTGGAACCAGATTTGACGTTGACATGTATGCTTTCAGCGGAGGAGGGCATCGCGCGTATTCAGGCGAACCGCGATGAGTCGGATCAGAACCGTCTCGACCACGAAGCGATTGCTTTCCATAAAAAGGTTGTTTCAGGCTATGAATACCTACTCGATCAGGAACCAGCGCGTATTCATGCGATCGATGCGATGCAGACGCCAGAAGCGATGCAGGCGGAAGCCTTAGCGATTCTCAAAGCACAGCTCGCGCCTTTGTGGAAAGGGTGAGCACGCTTGATGACAGCTTTTCCGATTGCTGAAAAACAGCCGAAATTGACGGAACGCATGCGTCAAGTCGGGAAGAATCAACGGCTCGGCCACGCCTATCTCTTAGAAGGTGCGACGGGCGTTGGACAGGCGGAGATGGCGCAGTTCATGGCAGCGATGCTATTCTGTACGGAAGTGGACAAACCGTGTGGTGAATGTGCGAACTGCCAGCGCGTGCTGAATCAGGAGTACGGTGACTTACACTGGATCAAACCGGACGGCGAAACGCTCAGAATTGACCAGATGCGTGAGATTAAGCGTGAATTGTCACTCTCTGCGATTGAGAGTGAAAACAAAGTATTCGTCATCACCGAAGCCGAGAAGATGAATCAGGCGGCATCGAACAGCTTGCTGAAGTTCTTGGAGGAACCGACGCCCGGCACGATGGTTATTCTGTTAACCGCGCATCTCGATCAAATTCTCCAAACGATCCAGTCGCGCTGTCAGATCATTCACTTCGAACCGCTTGATCGTGAGATGCTGATTCAAACGCTCGTCGCAGACGGCATTGAGGAACAGCGCGCAACGTTGCTGACAGCTTTGACCGAAGATATTGAAACCGCCAAAGCACTCGATGAAGACGAAATCATGGCGGAACAACGCGACAAAGCGTGGCCGTGGTTGAAGCGAATTTTAGCAGGCGATCCGCGCGCATTTATCGAAGTGACGAGCGTCTGGTTGCCGTTATCGAAGGAACGCGCGGTCAATCAGCGTTTGTTGGATATTTTGTCGCTATATGTGGCTGATCTATTGACGCTAAAACGCGGGCTCTCGGAAACGACACTGTTTCAACCGTCACTGGCAGCGAACTATCAGCAACTGCTGGCTAAATTAACATTGAAACGTTTAGAACAGACACTCCATGCGATCGCCGAAGCAAAACGTATGATTTCTGCGAATGTCAGTGTACAATCAGCATTAGAGTATTTCGTCTTGATCGTATGGCAAACGAACGCGTGAAAGGAGGGGACAGCATGTCACCGAAAGAAATTTCTGAGAAACTCGATCAATGGCAGGATAATCTGACACAGATGACGTCAGAGACGAGCACCTTGATCGAAGAATGGCGCGCCTTGGTGATTGAGAATCAGGATCTCAAAACCGAGAATCGCTATTTGAGAGAGCGTGTGCAGGAATTAACGGCTGAAGCCGAGAAGGAAAACCAACAGCAGAAGAAGGACACACTGACACCGGCATTGCAGAACCTCATGAATATCTACGAGGATGGCTATCACATCTGTAATATTTCTTACGGTCAGCGCCGTGAGAACGATGAGCAGTGTATGTTCTGTTTGGAGATTTTACAATGGAAACATTCCAAGAAGAAATGAACAATAGCGACGTTACCCTCAAGGATGGCGAACGTCTCGACTATTTACCGGGTAGCGACTTAAAGATTATTCAAAGCGATGCGACCTTTGCGTTGTCGACAGATACGATGTTTCTCGGTCGTTTTGCGCATGTGCGATCACCCAAAAATCAACGGGTGATCGATTTTTGTACCGGGACGGGTGCGATGCTTTTGATGTTGTCAGAAAAAACAGCCGGTCAGATTGAAGGTATCGAATTACAGACGAGTATTGCGGATATGGCGACGCGTACGGTCGAAGTGAACGGCTTGTCGGATCAGATTCAGATTCATACCGCGAACATCAAGGACACAAAGGGTATGTATCCGCCGAACAGTATCCACGTGATCACCTGCAATCCGCCGTATTTCAAGCATTTCGAAGCGTCCAAAATCAATACGAACACACAGAGAGCGATCGCGCGTCATGAGATTGAAATGACGCTCGCTGATGTCTTTGAACAGAGTGCTTATTTACTGCGTGACAAGGGCAAACTCTGCCTCGTCCATCGTCCCGAACGCCTGACAGAAATGGTACGCCTCGCGGATCAGTACGGCTTCGGGATGCGTCGGCTGCAGTTCATTTATCCACGCGCGGGGGAACCAGCCAATACGATGTTGGTAGAATGGATGAAGGCGGGACGTGAGAACGGAGCGAAGATTTTATCACCAATCACGGTCTACGCGGACAAGACGCAGGAATACACCGAACAAGCAAAGGCGATCCTCTATGGCAACGCCTAAGTACTATTACACTTATGTGCTCGCCTGTGCGGACGGGACGCTCTATACCGGCTACACCACGGATCCGGATCGTCGTGAGCAGGAACACACGACGGGACGTGGCGCCAAGTATACGAAACCGAAACGGCGTCGACCGTGTCACATGCTACTGACGAAAGCATATGAGACGAAGCACGACGCCATGTCCATGGAGGCGAGATTCAAACGCCTCTCGCGCAAGCAGAAGGAACAGGTGCTGCGAGAACACGGCGTGAAACAAATCAGTTATCAGAATCCAGAACGTATCGATTTACCAGTAGAAGGGGAAGATTAGGCGTGTTTATCCAAAAAAGTTACGACGAAGCCAATACTGGCTGTTTATATCTCGTACCGACACCGATCGGCAATCTTTCAGATATGACGTTCCGTGCGATCGATACGTTACGTGATGCGGATCTCATTTTAGCTGAGGATACCCGTCACACGCGCAAATTATTGACACATTTTGAGATTGATACGCCGATGCAGAGCTTCCACAAGTTCAATACCGAAGAACGCCTGCCGGAAGTGATCGAACGCCTCAAAAATGGCGCTGTACTCGCGCAGGTGAGTGATGCGGGGATGCCGATTATCTCCGATCCCGGCCAAGCGCTGGTCGAAGCCTGCGTTCGTGAAGAAATTCCTGTAGTCCCACTCCCCGGTGCCAATGCGGGGTTGACTGGACTGGTGGCTTCGGGATTATCCGGCGAGCACTTTACGTTTGTCGGATTTCTCCCTCGTCAGAAAAAAGCGGCGCGGGAGTTGCTGGAGCGCTATCAGAATGCGCAGGATACCCTAATTTTTTACGAGTCGCCGCATCGGTTGAAAGATACGCTGAAACGTTGTGCAGCTGTTTTTGGTGCGGATCGCAATGCCTGTGTAGCGCGTGAGCTCACAAAACAATATGAGATGTTCTATCGTGGCACGTTGCAAGAGTTGATGGATTACAGTAACGACGTCAAGGAAGTTAAAGGCGAAATCTGTCTGCTTGTTTCAGGGAATGCTCATGCTGTCGTTGTGGATGATCTCGCTGAACAGCACGATTTGCCGTATGAAGAACAGGTGGCGTGGGTTATCGAAAACGAAGGACTCAAACCCAAAGAAGCGATCAAACGTGTCGCTAAGAGTAATCAAGTGCCGAAACAGACCGTGTATGCGGCCTATCACCATATTTAGTGATGACAGCGAATAAGGAGGCGTCACGTGTTATATTTAATCGCTACGCTATTAATATTAGTGGCGCTATCGCTAGCGATCGTCGCACCGCGCAACTTATGGGATACGTGGATTGCGAGTATCGGGCTATTGATTCTGAGCTATGCGATTGGACAGTCGATGTATGGCCCAGAACATCCGCTCGTTACCGCTGTGATCGATACGATGGATATCGTCGTTCGCTATACCGCGCCGATATTCGTCTTAGTGGTTGGTGTTTTAATGATTTTCTCCGCACTCGCGCTCTATCGCTCCGAGGAAAATCCCTTGCAGCTGACACTCGGTTTAATTCTCGCCTTAATTTTGATGGTGACCGCCATGGTGACCTATTATCTCCTGCTATTTGGGAATTTTTTCGAGCGTTACGAGTGGTTGCACGTTTCTGATTATGTGCTCGTCTACTACGGACTGATTCTCGTCAATTTTCTCGTTAATACACTCAGGCTCTGGCTCTTCTCGAATGAGGAACGACAAGATTACGTGTTAGTGTTGGGGGCGCGCATCAATCCGAGCGGTCGTTTGAGTCATACCATGCAGAGTCGTCTCGATACGGCGCTCGCTTACGTTGAACGCCAACGTTTCTTCCATCAGCACGTGCCATATGTCATCGTTTCTGGGGCGGCGACTACCGAGGGCATGTCCCTGACTGAAGCTGAGGTGATGCGTGATTATCTGATCAAACAAGGCCTGCCGCCCGAAAAAATTTTGATGGAAGAACAAGCCGAAGATACGCACGGGAACTTCTACTATGCGAAACAGATTGTGAAACAGCGCGAGCATAATCTTGATACGGTTCATGCCGTTTTTATTACTAACACTTTTCACTTATATCGTAGCCAAATTTATAGTAATATGGAGCGCATGTATCGCATGAGTGGTGTCGGGGCGCCGACCAAATTCAAGCGATGGATCGTCAATGGCACGCGTGAATACGTCGCATTATTATTTATGCATAGAAAACTTCACTTAGCCATGACTTTAGTGTTATTATTTTTAGGCTTATCCGTGTATCAATAACTTGAGAAAGGATGAAAAGTAGAAAAATGTTACAGGATTTTAAAGACTTTATCGCAAAAGGTAATGTTATCGATATGGCAATCGGGGTTGTTATGGGATCTGCGTTCACCGCCATCGTTAACTCCATGGTATCTGACTTGATTACGCCATTGATCGGTGTTGTGTTGGGGCAGATCGACCTCTCTGGCTACAGCGTGGAATTCATGGGTGCGACATTCGGTGTCGGTAACTTTGTGAACGCTGTAATCTCATTCTTGATTATTTCATTGGTATTATTCTTTATTGTGAAGGGTGTCAGTGCATTGCAGAATGCTGGTCACCGTAACGAAGAGGTTGTCGAAGAACCAACCATTTCTAACGAAGAAGTATTGTTGACGGAAATTCGTGATCTCTTGAGCCAAAACGGTGGCGTTCAAGCGAGTAAAACTGACGACGCAACACCAGGCAAAAAAGCGAGCACAAATAGATAAGTTTAATCAAAACAGTATTCAAATTTCGGACAATCCCAAACATTAGCGCACGAAAGCCATCGTTCTGGCTCAGTGCGCTTTTTGTATGCAAAAAAAACTGATGAAAACCATTTTTTGGTTGCTCATCAGTCAGTAATGGATCACTTTTAGTTATCGTCTTTGTCTGAAGCTTCGTCATCCGCTGACACTAATTTGTCAGCACTGATTTCTTCTGTGGTGGTTTCAACGCTCGTTTCAGTGTCTGATTCTTCAGTAGTCACGTCTTCGTCTGTTGCCTTCTCAGTAACGTCAGTGTCGCTGACATCAGTTGATTCAGTTACGGATTCATCGTCTGTATTTTCCGTTGTTTCAGTATCAATCTCTGATATTTCAGCTTCAGTTTCGTTTGCGTCATCAGTTTTTGCAGTGCCTTCTTCAGCCGTCACTTCGACAGTGGTAGCGGCTTGCGCTTTGATGGCTGCTTTTTCTTTTTTGATTTTTTCAGCGTTGCGGGCACGATTATCGATGTAATTCTGAATATAATCAGCGACTGGAATATAATCGGTAAATACCTTGATCAATAACAGGATCAATGCGATACCGAAGATTAACCAGGCGGGTACTTCAACCACGAACACGCGATAGTAGAGCGTGAGAAACGGCAAAATCACGAAGAATATCGCCGTCACAGCGAGTCCGACGATACGAATGATATTGTACGTCTGCTTCCAGTGCTTACCGAATGCGGAGTGGAAGAGCCACTGTGCGAATAACGTGGCAGCGAGAAAACCGAGCGCCGTCTGGAGTGAAAGGCCGAGAATGCTGATCGGGACGGGCATTGAGAGACCGTCCGCCACACTGCCGTACCAGAAACCGCCACGAATCGCTTGGAAGAGTGCGTATAAAAACAGCACCGATCCGATGAAGATGGCTGTTGTTTTCGCCACAGAGGTTGCATGAACGAGCGGTTGATTGGTTTTCGTATAACGCATGATCGCGCGTCCGTAAGCTTCCGGCTGACGTTTGAGTTTGACTTCTGGTTCGATACCATGTGCTTGGGCATTTTCCAGACGACGGATCAGTTTCGCTAACTCCTGCTCATTAGCAAGCGTGAGATCCGCATTTAAATAAATATAGGCCTGACATTGCAAGTAATACGTCTGCCACGGATCGGACAGACGCTGGGCACGCGCATGATTTTTCTTTGTGAGTGCCTGCATCTCAGGCGAGGACGTTTGGATTAACGGCTTGTGCAACAGGGTGCCTCCTTAATCAATAGTGTGTAGTTTGCCTTGACGGGTGAGCGCCCAGAAACGACTGAGCGGTTGATCCAACATGATGTTCTCCGCCACACGTGATCCCGACACGAGTTCATTCGGGAAAAAGACGCGTGCGTCACCGAAACGTTGACCGCTGAACGCTTGAACGAGCGGACTCAACGTCGAGAGTTCGTGGACCGTGCCATCCTTCTCGATCAATTCGATCGGCGGCTTCGCATCTGCTTTCGTGTCCGGTTCCGGATGATACGGCGCATCGAACGCTTGGTGCGAGGCGAAGTAGTAAGTCGTATCGTAGCCGAGTGCTTCGAGTGTCTGACGCAGATCGATGACGGCATGTTCTTGTGTTTCTGGCTTAAAAATCACTGATTTGAACGGTTTACGATCGAGCACACGTTTGGCGAGATCGGTCAACACAGGATCATCGCTCGTCTCTAACCACTGTTTGAAGTACGTCTCCATGACGGAATCGTCGAGGTTCAAGTAGTCTGCGAGCGTCCAATCATTTTCAAAAAACGGCACCAAAAACGGTGACATTTCTCTGAAGTAGGTGCGATGTTCTGGATATAGCATTTTAGCACGTTTTAAGAGCTGTGTGAGTAAAATTTCCATACTGCGGATGACTGGATGGAAGTACACCTGCATGTACATCTGATAGCGACTCACGATGTAATCTTCGACCGCATGCATGCCGGAGACTTTGAAACGAATACCGTCCGCATATGGCTGTATCGTCCGCAAAATACGCGTGAGGTCGAATTTGCCGTAGCTCACGCCCGTGTAGTAGGAGTCGCGCAGCAAGTAGTCCATGCGATCCGCATCGATCTGGCTGGATATCAACTGTACGACCTGACGATTCGGATAAGTATGGTTGATGACCGAAGCGACTTCGTTCGGGAACGAGCTGCTGACACCCGCGAGCACTTGATGCACTTCGGTATGCTCGTTCAGGATAATTTCTCGCGTGATCGCTTCATGATCCGTCTCAAAAATTTGCTCGAACGTGTGCGAAAAGGCACCGTGTCCGATATCATGGAGTAACGCTGCACACAATGTCACCAAATTTTCGCGGCTATCCCAACCGTCCGTCCGTTCTGCCGTTTTCGGATGATTGCGTTCAAAATGGCTCGTAATATGTCTGGCAATTTCATAGACGCCGAGACAGTGGCTAAAACGATTGTGGAACCCACCGTGGAACACGTAACTCGCATAGCCGAGTTGCTTGATGCGGCGTAGGCGTTGAAATTCGCGCGTATTGATCAAATCGAGAATAACCTGATGTTGAATATGAATATAATCGTGGACAGGATCTCTGAAGACTTTTTCAGAGATCGCACTGAATACTGGATTGATCGTCATTCATTATCCCTCCGTTTGTTGTTTGAGACGTTGGTTGCGTTGAAATTCGCGCTGGAGATAGGTCGCATAGTCGATTTCTTCCGGTGCGATATAGCTGACAGCCGGTGCATCCATAGCGAGCATCTGATCGAGCATCTGATCGGTGAATGTATCGAGCGATGAGAGTGCCGGTGCGTAATTTTCGAGTGTCGCCATGACGTTCGGATCGACATCTGGATAGTGGATGCGCGTTTCTTCGCCTTGTTTCCCTTTGTCATAGAAGGCTTTAATTAAATTCGCACGAGCGTCCTGATCACCAGTGAGAGAGATATACATGTAAACCCCGATCGCATTGCCGACACGACGCTGGGCGAGACCGGCGATTTTCTTGCCACCGATACTGAGGTCGTAACGTCCCGGGCAGTATGATGTCGGTACTTCGCCGGTTGTGACGTGCTGATGGTAGGGCGCCAGCATGCGACTCACGAGATCTGTGATAAACTGATAGCCTTGGTCGAGCGAGGGACGCTTGGCTTTTGCATTGAAGAGTAGCGTCACGTTCATCACCTCAGGATCTCCAACTACGGCCAGTCCGCCCGAAGACCGAACAAGTGGGTAGTAGTTCTGATCGCGGAAGACGGACAGCGCCTCATGGAAATGCGGTAAGCGCGTATCCTGCATGCCGAGAAAAATGGTCGGCTCACATGGCCAGAAGTGCAACACCGCGTCACTCGGGAACGTTTCATCATCCAATTGGTGCAGAATCGCATCATCAATCGCGAACGTGCGCTTGACGGAGGATTGGGATTCAAAACTTTTCACGACCGCCAATCTATAACTTGTGTCGTCAATTGTGATATAGTCATTCAAAAGCATGCCAATTCCTCCCTATTCTAAACGCTATCAGTATAGCATATTTATCACAAACTGGGCGGATAATTGCTGGACAAAGGAGAGTAGATAATTCATGACACGATCACTCATTAAACCGATCGCAGTAACGTTGTCGGGGCAGAACGCGATGACGCAGGATAAACAGACGGACACTTTTCCAATCGAAGGAGAAGGACGTTTTTACCGGGTGAAACAGGCCGACTACATCGAATACCAAGAAAAAACGGAAGAAGGCGCCGTTGTTGCTGTGAAGTTGAAGATTACGCCGAACGAAGGCATGGAAATTACCCGCGAATCGACGGGGATGACCGCCAAAATTCCGCTGTTTCAGGATGCGGAACGAAACGTTGTGAAGTACACGCTAAAAGGCTATGTGCCACTGTTCTTCGAAGCCGAAGTGAGTCAGTTCGAACAAATAGAGGGTGAGGAACCTGGTGAAGTAGCCTTGAAATGTGCCTACCAATTAACGGATGATGAAGGAAATGTGACGGGATCCTACAAGTTAGAATTGAAAACTAGCCCGAAACTATTGTAAAATAACTAAAGACTATGCGCATAGCACGATGAAAGGACGACATCTATTGCAATTACCACGTTTAGATGATCAAAATAAGAGTGAGCTCTCCTTGATCGAAGTAGCTCACGAAATTCTCTCAGAAACAAATGAAATTCATGAATTCTCCGCATTGCTCGAACGTATTCAGGAATACCTCGGACTCAGCACGGAAGAAATCGAAGCTCGTATGGTGGATTTCTATACGGAATTGAACACAGACGGCAGCTTCATCTCCCTCGGTGACAATCGTTGGGGATTGCGTTCATGGTACCCGGTTGACGCTATCAACGAAGAAATCGTGAGTGAATTGGACGACGATGAATTTGTGGCTGACCACGAAGTGCATCACTCTGACAATGACTCCTTCTTCGAAGATGAAGACGAGTACGATGAAGAACACGAAGATGAAGACGACTACGAAGGTGGTCGTGACGATGAAATCGACCGTGAGAGCGATAGCGATGAGGACGACGAAGACGACGAATTACGTTCTTACCGTCGCGACCTCGAAGAACTCGGCGAAGATGGCGATGATATCGACGACGATGATTTAGAAGACGGCCTCGAAGGTGACTTGACGGTCATTGATGAGGATGACGAAGACGACGAATAGTCTCTCGTGAGATGAAGGGCGCGGTATCGCGTCCTTTTTGTATGTGGAAATAGTGAGATAAAATTCACAATAATAGATATCACAAACACGATCAATAAAACAGAAAGCGGGAATGCCTAGTGCACACCCGCTTTTCTTTTTATCGTAAAAAAACATTATACCGCTATTTGTGCAACTTTTGAAGACTGTGAATTTATTAAAAAATTAACTATAATTAAAAGGATAGTTAACGTTTGCATACAAACGAGGAGGGGAACAGTGGAAGTAAAATTTAAGGACGTGTCGATGGTATACGACGGCTCGGACAAGCGCGTGCTCGATCACATCAATTTCACAATTGAAGATGGCGAGCTCGTGTCGATCTTAGGGCCTTCCGGTGGTGGGAAATCAACCACGCTGATGTTGATTGCGGGATTGATTTTTCCAACTGACGGACAGATTTATTTCGACAATGAGGATGTGACATCGCTCGATGCGGTGAAACGTAAAGTCGGAATGGTATTCCAGAACTACGCCCTCTATCCACATTTGAACGTTCGAGACAATATCGCTTTTCCGTTAAAAATGGCGAAAAAGTCGAAGGAAGAACGTGTCGAGGTGGCGGAACGCCTCGCGAAATTGGTACGTGTCGAGGAACATCTCGATAAGAAACCGGGACAGCTTTCCGGTGGGCAGCAGCAACGTGTGGCGATCGCCCGTGCACTCGCGAAATCACCGAGCTTACTGTTGATGGACGAACCGCTCTCTAACTTGGATGCGAAATTGCGTATTGAAATGCGTGAAGAAATTCGTCGTATCCAACAAGAGACGGGGATTACTACGATCTTCGTTACGCACGACCAGAACGAAGCCTTGAACATTTCAGATCATGTCTTGGTTCTGGAGAAAGGGGTTATTCAACAGACGAGTGCGCCGCAGGAACTGTACGAGAATCCAAGCAATCGCTTCGTGGCAGAATTCTTGGGGACACCTGAGATTAATACGTTCAGCTATGACGATTCGCAGATTCTCTTGATGAATGCGGGGATCTCTGATGCTGAACGTCAATTGGTCGATTCTGTGGCGATCCGTCCTGAGCATTTACATCGCGCAACAATGAATGAGGCGGTATTATTTGAGGGAGAGGTCGTTCACCTCTCGCATATCGCCCGTGAACGCGAAGTGCGCGTTGAAATGCCGGGTGGACAGATCGTTCGCATGGTGGACTTGCCAGTGATCGATTTTACGGTCGGCGATAAGATTCAAGTGGCCGCAGATGCCGGAAGCATTCTCTGGTTCGATCAAAATGGCGAGCGGGTGATCCCATCATGATGACGAAGCAGAAGGCGAGTTGGGGTGACTCCTTCCGCGCCTACATCTACCTCGTACCGATGATGGTGATCTTAGCGATTTTCAAATTTTATCCGATTTTTAAATCGTTAGCGCTCGCGTTCTATGAGGACTACAACATCTTTACCGGTGAAGTCGGTAGCATGGGAATGGCGAACTTCCAATTTTTGTTCAACGATCCCGAGTTCTACCTCGCACTGAAGAACACGTTTATCTATGTGTTCGTGGTGACGCCGATATCGATTCTGTTGTCATTGGCGATTGCGGTCATGATCAACCGTATCGGCAAATTTCGCGGCTTCTTCCAGTCGATCTACTTCCTACCGTTCGTCACTAGTACGGTAGCGATCTCGATCGTCTGGCGTTGGCTCTATCACTCGAACTACGGATTAGTCAACTACTTCTTACAATTGATTGGTGTAGATACAATCCAGTGGCTGACTGATCCGCAGTGGGCGATGGTGGCAGCGATTATCATGGCGATTTGGAAAGGACTCGGTTTCAACATCCTGCTGTTTTTGGTGGGGTTGAACAACATCAATCCAACCTACTACAAAGCGGCGCAGATCGACGGTGCGAACAGCTGGCAACAGTTCAGAAATATCACCGTACCGCTATTGGGACCAACGCTGTTCTTAGTCACGATCAATGCGATGATCAATAACTTCAAAGTGTTCGATGAGATCTACGCTTTGTTCAACGGACAGCCGGGACCGTCTAACAGTATGGTTACGATGGTGTACTATCTCTACCAGAAGTTCTACGCCGAGTTCAACTACGGTGTCGCTTCAGCAGCGGG
Source organism: Aerococcus vaginalis (assembly GCF_053762225.1). Classification (NCBI taxonomy): domain Bacteria; kingdom Bacillati; phylum Bacillota; class Bacilli; order Lactobacillales; family Aerococcaceae; genus Aerococcus; species Aerococcus vaginalis. The sequence goes on along the minus strand of NZ_JBSMYC010000003.1, from coordinate 117,659 downwards.
GATCGTGCTCTTTGCGATTGTGTTGGTGTTCACTTTAGTACAGTTAGCGATCAATCGTCGCTTCGTTCATTACCGATAGGAGGATGACTGATGAAAAATAAAAACCATAAGAAATTTATTTTTACGCACATCCTGTTATTTATCGGTGGTTTGACGATGATCCTGCCGTTCTATTGGATGTTGGCGACCTCTTTGAAGTCACCAGCCGATGCGGTCGCCATGCCGCCCGTCTGGTTGCCTATCCCGCCGCGCATTTCGAACTATTTCCGTGCGCTGCAGGTGGCACCATTCGGTCGTTATTTGGTTAACAGTTTGATCGTCACTGGGCTCAGTACATTGGGTGAGGCGATCACCTCCATTCTCGGAGCATTCGCCTTCTCGCGCTTGAATTTCAGAGGAAAGAATGTGCTTTTCACTGCCATTCTCGCCACAATGATGGTGCCGGGTGAACTGTTGATCATTCCAAACTTCGTCACGTTGTCGCGTTTGAACTGGATCAATACGTACATGGCATTGATCGTGCCGTGGATCGCGAGTGCATTTTCTGTATTCCAGCTCAAACAGCGCTTCGAGTCGATCAGTGACGAGCTGTACTATAGTGCCAAGATCGACGGCTGCAGTGATTTCAACTTCCTGTGGCAAATTCTCGTTCCGATGAGCCAGTCGTCCATTATCACGATGATCATCCTGAAAGTTATCGCGTCTTGGAACGATTTTATGTGGCCATTATTGGTAACCAACGAACAAGAGATGCGTACGTTACCAGTCGGGTTGCAGGCGTTCACGACGGAATCGGGAACCAACTTCGAGCTGTTGATGGCCGCATCAGCACTCGTTATCATTCCGATGGTGGTGTTCTATCTCATCTTCCAGAAATACATTGTCAAAGGAATTTCAACAACAGGTACAAAGGGTTAGTAAGTAGTTAGTGTTATCGATTTGTAGAAAGGAACATTTCGAATGAAAAAGTTTTTCAAACGCGGCTTGTTAACGGCAGTGAGTGGGTTATTACTCGCTGCATGTGGTAGTGGTCAATCAGCAAACGGTGGCGATGCTGCAACGGCTGATAGTGGTAATGGTTCAACAACTGAAATTACTTTCTGGCATGCCATGAACGGTGAGCAAGAAAAAGGATTGCAGAAATTAACCAGTGACTTCAATGATTCACAAGATCAGTACGAAGTGAAATTGCAGGGTCAAGGGGACTATACCGCATTGACACAGAAAGTCATGGCTTCCGGTGCTTCTGGTAGTTTGCCAACCATGTCCATGGCTACCCCATCAAACATTCCGGACTGGACAGGAAATAACTTACTGAAACCGATGGACGAATTATTAACCGAAGAAAATGGCTTCGATCAAGCGGTTAAAGACGACATCTTCCCAGGATTTTTGAAAAGTGTAAACTACAATGATAAAATGATGGGCTTGCCATTCTCCAAATCCGTCCGTGTGATGTATGTTAACCACGACATCTTGGACGAATACGGCGTTGATGTCCCACAAAGTTGGGAAGATATCAAAGCTTTAGGTGAGATGATGCAAGAAAACGGCGATGACCGTAAAACGCTTGGATTAGAAGAACGTGTCGACATGGAAGTACAAACCATGGCGATGCAGAACGGTGCTGAATGGATTTCTAAAGACTTACAGACGGTTGACTTAGGTGGAGATCAAGCCGTTGAACCAATGCAATTCGTTGTCGACGGTATTGAAGCTGGCTGGGCACGTACAGCTGGTGAAGACGGCTACATCACGACACCATTCGGACGTGGTGAAATTGCGGTTGCTTTCGGGTCCTCTGCAGGATCTAGCTACATTCAACCGCTCGCTGAAGAAAACAACATGAACTGGTCAGTTGAAGAATTACCAGTTTACGGCGACGGCAACCCATTGACACTCTTAGCAGGTAACGATTTAGTTGTCTTCCAAACAGCTTCCGAAGATGAACAAAAAGCGGCTGTTGCGTACATGAACTTCCTGTTACAACCGGACAAAACTGCTGAATGGGCGATCGCTTCTGGCTACAGCCCAGTCACTCAGGAAGGTATCGACAGCGACGTCTACCAAAACTTCTTGGATGAAAATCCACTCTATCAAGCACCAGCTAAAGAAGTAGAATACGCTGATGCACAATCATTATTTGTTGGTTCTAACGAATACCGTGACGCTTGGAAGAAAGTTCAAGACCAGATCATCTTAGAGAAGAAAGATGTGAAGGAAGGTTTAAGCGAATTACAGGAAGAAACCAAACAAATTATTGAAAGTAAAAATTAATCAGCTAGAAATGGAATAGGATTGGCATGAAGTTAACGATTTTAGAGACGAGCGATATCCACGGCTACCTCACGGCAGATAGTGATATCAATAAAGGACACTTTGAAGACTACGGTATGACGCGCGTGGCGGCGAAGATTCAGGAGATTCGCGAACACAGCGATCATCCGGTGATTTTGATCGATAATGGTGATACGATTCAGGGTTCGCCATTCGCAGCGTATCAGCACACGATCGAACAGACACCGCAAGCGATTACCGACGTCTACAACAAACTCGCCGTTGATTTCTGGGTGCCGGGTAACCATGAATTCAACTTTGGGATGGACTATTTAACCACCGCCAAAGAACAATTCGAATCCCAGACACTCTGCGCTAACATTTTGAATCAACAAGGTGTGCCAGCACTCGGGCAGCCGTATGTGATTAAGGAAATCGAGGGTAAGCGTGTTGGCTTTATCGGTATGACGACGGCGTACATCCCACATTGGGAAGAACCGGAACATATCGAAGGGTTGACGTTTGAATCAGCTTTGGAAACGTGCAAGCGTTGGGTACCATACCTCAAGGAACAGCGCGACTGCGATGTCATTATCGTGAGTTACCACGGTGGATTAGAATGCGATCCCGAAACGGGTGAACCGACGGAAACCGCAACGGGTGAGAACGAAGGCTACGCGATTGCGACGAGCGGGCTTCCGATCGATGTATTGTTTACAGGACACCAACACCGCGAAATTGAAGCGGAGATCGATGGCATTCCGGTATTGCAGCCGGGGACACGCGGTCACCGTTTGAGTCGTGTCGATATTAGGATTGAAACTGATGAAAACGGTGAGGTTCAGACGACCACCACGCATCAGTTGATCGATTGCCGCGAAATCCCAGAGCACGAAGGCTTGAGAGAGTCTCTCAAGCCGGCTGTTTCAAACGTGCAGAAGTGGCTCGACTTACCGTGCGGCAGTGTGAAGGAGGACTTTGTCGTAACAGGTGGCTTGTTCGACGCCCAGATTCACGGAAACCGTTACTTCGACTTTATCAATCAGATTCAGATGGAGACGATGGGGACGGAAATTTCTGCGACCTCAGGCTTCAATGATAATGTCAAAGGCTTCAGCGGTGAAGTCTCAATGCGTGATGTACTGCAGAACTATCCATACCCGAACAAGATCGTGACGTCGAAATTGACGGGAGCGGAACTGAAAACCATCCTTGAAAAGAACGTTGAATACTTCATTGTGGATGCGAACGGTGAGATCGGCATTAACCCCGACTACATTTCACCGAAGTATCAGGCGTACAACTTCGACTTCTATACGGGGATCGACTACACGGTTGACGTCTCCAAACCGGTCGGCAGTCGTGTGCAATCCGTAACGTTCAAAGGCGAAGAAATTACAGACGATCAGGAACTCTTGATCGCCTACAACCAATACCGTGCGGGTGGCGGTGGTGATTTCCCAGTCTTTGATCAGGAACATATCGTCGACAAAAACGAAAACGAAATGCCAGACATTATTGCGCGCTATCTGAGCGAAAATTCCCCTGTTGACTTATATGTCAGCGGCAAACTTGAATTATTAAACGGTCAGTAGGATGACTATTGGAGTGTATCTTTTCCTCGTGAAGAGATGCACTCTTTTTGTTTTGAACGGAAAATAATAGGTGGTTATGCTAAAATAAAGCGGCTACGTTAGTTAAGCAATAGGGAGGATTTATTGACATGATTGATCGTTATACGCGTCCGGAAATGGGCAACATTTGGTCATTGACGAACAAGTACAACACCTGGCTCGAGGTGGAAGTATTGGCAGTGGAAGCGTGGGCAGCACTCGGTGAAGTGCCACAAGCCGACGCTGAAAAAATCCGCGCCAACGCCACGTTTATGACGGAACGCTGCCTCGAACTCGAAAAGGAAACGAAGCACGACATGGTCGCATTTACACGTACCGTTTCCGAATCGCTCGGTGACGAGAAGAAATGGATTCACTACGGTTTGACGAGTACCGACGTGGTAGATACCGCACAGGGCTATCAACTGAAACAAGCGAATGCCATCATTAAGGAAGACTTGGACAAACTTCTCGCTGTCCTCAAAGACATGGCGCTCGAATACAAAGACACCATCTGTATGGGACGTACACACGGGGTGCATGCAGAACCAACCACATTCGGGATGAAATGTGCGCGTTGGTACTCCGAAGTGAATCGTGACATCGAGCGTTTCGAACGTGCGGCAGCGGATGTCGAAGCCGGTAAAATCTCCGGTGCAGTCGGAACCTTTGCGAACGTACCGACCGACGTTGAAAAATACGTCTGCGAACACTTGGGCATCCGTGCACAGGAAATTTCAACACAGGTGCTACCGCGCGATCTCCACGCTTTCTACATCGCAACGATGGCGCTGATCGCTACCACTGTTGAAAATATCGCAACGGAAATTCGCGCCCTCCAAAAATCTGAAGTCCGCGAAGTCGAAGAATATTTTGCGAAGGGGCAGAAAGGGTCGAGTGCGATGCCGCATAAACGCAACCCGATCAGTTCCGAAAACGTGACGGGACTCGCACGTGTCATTCGTGGACATATCGTCACCGCTTACGAAGATGTTTCGCTCTGGCACGAACGCGACATCTCACACTCATCCGCAGAACGTGTCATCCTCGCAGATACGACGATTGCGCTCGACTACATCTTGCATCGTATGACCAATATCTTAGAGAATTTGACCGTCTTCCCAGAAAACATGAAACGCAATATGCAGGCGACGCACGGTTTGATCTTTAGCCAGCACGTGATGCTTGAGCTCGTTTCGAAAGGCTTATCGCGTGAAGAAGCGTACGACCTCGTGCAGCCACTGACGGCGAAGAGCTGGGATGAACAGCGCGACTTCCGCGAACTTGTGGAAACGAACGAAATCATCCAACAACACCTAACTTCGGAAGAAATCGTGACTGCCTTCGATCCAATGTATCACCTCACCCGTGTCGATGAGGTCTACCGTCGTGTCGGTTTACAATAAAAAACGTATTTTTACATCTATATAAAATAAAATATTAGCAAATTACGAACGTTTTTACAGAAAATTAACAAAAAATATGAAAAATGATAGATTTTAGCAGCAAAATACGTATAATAAAGAGATGGAGTCATTTTATTCTCAGTGATTCCCGAAATAATAAGGAGGACAGGTAGATGTCAGGAATTTTAAGAGGCGTGCTCGGGCTCGTCATTATTGCTGCCTTAGCTTGGGTGATGAGTATGGATCGCTCGAAAGTGAAATGGAAGAGCAGCATTATCTTATTAGTTATTATGTTTGTTCTTGCCTTTGTCAGTTTGAAGACAACGGTCGGGATTACGGTATTGAACGGCGTTTCGCAATTCTTTACCTGGTTGATCAACCAAGCAGGTGAAGGGATCGCGTTCGTATTCGGCGACAACAGTTTTGCGTCCGGATCATTCTTCTTCGCTGTATTGATGCCAATGGTGTTCATTTCCGCATTGATCGGGATTTTACAGTACACCCGCATCTTGCCATACGCGGCAAAAGGTATCGGTTGGGTCATTAACAAATTGACCGGTATGGGTGAAGTGGAAAGTTTCATGGGTATCTTTACCGCACTCTTGGGTCAGCCAAACTCTTACATGGCGATCAAAGACAAAATGGACATGTTGGCACCACGCCAGATGTTCTTGATCAGTTTGTTCGGTATGACCTCTGTGAGCGCGTCCACAATGGGTGCTTACATGCAGATCGTCGACGGTAAATACGTTGTGGTTGCCGTATTACTTAACTTATTCGGTACGTTATTGATGGGTTCATTTATGGCACCATACGATGCGGATGAATTCGCCATTCCGTTAACCGTTGAATCTAATGAAATCGAAAAAGACGGCTTCTTCACCGTCCTCGGTAACTACATCAACGATGGGTTCCAATTGGTATTGATCATCAGTGCGACCGTTCTCGGTTTCGTTGGTTTGATCGCATTGTTGAACAATACATTTATTTCAATTATTGGTATTTCTTTCACTGAAATCTTAGGTTACGTCTTCTCACCACTTGCCTTCATCATGGGTATCCCTTGGGAAGATGCCGTATCTGCAGGTAGTGTCATGGCAACGAAATTGCTCAGTAACGAATTCGTTGCGTTGAGCGAGTTCACCCCAATGATGGGTTCATTGAGCGAACGCACCGTTGCCATCATGAGTACCTACGTGATTAGTTTCGCTAACTTGGGAACAGTTGGTATGATCGTCGGCGGTTTGAAAGGAATCAGCCAGAAACAATCAAAAGTTATTGCTTCTGACACCTTGCGCTTGATCGGTGGTTCTCTCTTAGTTTCTATGCTCAGTGGTACAATCGTCGGTTTCTTTATTTAATTTAGGTAGTTAATCGTCACAGTTTAATTGGAGGGTTTCTGATGAAATTAATTTTGGATTTAGATACAGGTATTGATGACGCTATGGCCCTTGCCTACGCAGTGGGTCATCCAGATGCTGAAGTGATCGGTGTCACTTCCGTTTTCGGTAACGTTGAAACCGAACAAGGTGTAAAGAACGCCAGCGCTATCTTGAAATTAATCGGTCGCGAAGACATTCCTGTATTCAAAGGTGCCACACACAAATTGACGGACACTGAAGATTACGTACAGGAAGAAGCCAGTGGTATTTTCCACGGTCGCAACGGTTTGGGTAACATCGACCTCGAACCCGGTAACAACATCTCTGACGACGACGCGATCGACTTCATTATCGAATCAGCGAAGAAATACGGCGATGACTTAACATTCGTTACAACCGGTCCATTGACCAACGCCGCATTAGCCATCCAAAAAGATCCAGAAGCAATGAAACAGTTGCACGGGATCGTCTCCATGGGTGGAGCGTTGACCGTTCCAGGTAATGTCAGCATCGTGGCAGAAGCCAACTTCAACAAAGATGCTGAAGCTGACAACATCGTCTTCGACAGCGGTTTGCCAGTGACCATGGTCGGTTTGGATGTCACATTGCAGACATTATTGACTGAAAACGACATCGCACCTTGGGAACACGGTACAGAAGCAGAACAGGCATTCTTCAAATTCGTGACGTACTACTTCAAAGCCTACGATGGTGCTTACGACGAATTAGCCGGCTGTGCACTCCACGACCCATTAGCGGTTTCTGTCGCTTTGGATCCTAACTGGGTGAAAGGTGACACCTTCCGTCTCCGCGCTTTAACAGATGACGAACAGTACGGCCGCATCGTTCAAAACTTGCCAGCACTTGCGAAAGGCGAAGAAGAAAACGTTCGTGTCGCACTTCACGTTGACCCAGAAGCTTACGACAAACACTTCTTAGCAACGATTAACAACGCGTTACAAAAATAGGAGGCTATCTCATGGCTAAACGACCCATTATTTTTGATACAGACCCAGGAATTGATGATGCGATTGCGATTTCCGTCGCATTGCAGAACCCTGACTTAGACATCCGCCTCTTCACGAGTGTCGGCGGTAACGTTGGGATCGAGAAGACGACCAACAACATTTTGCGTCTTCAAGCACTCTATGAAACAAACATTCCAGTCGCAAAAGGGGCTACTGAACCATTGATCCGTAACATCATCGACGCAGCTGACGTGCATGGTGACAGCGGAATGGACGGTTACGACTTCCCAGAAGCGAAGAATGAATTATTACTCGACGAACCGGCTGTACTTGCTATGCGCCGCGTATTACTAGAAAGTGATGAAAAGATCACGATCTTAGCAGTAGGTCCTTACACCAACGTTGCTTTGTTGTTGAAGACCTTCCCAGAAGTCAAAGAACACATCGAAGAAATCATCGTGATGGGTGGTGCCTTCACACGCGGTAACATCGATGTGATGACTGAGTTCAACATCGGTAGTGACCCAGAAGCTGCTCAGATCGTCTTCGACAGTGGCTTGCCAGTCAGCATGGTTGGCTTGGAAATCGGTGAACAGGCTACCTTGTACATCGATGACGTTCGCGAAGTCAAAGACAACAGTATCGGTACCGAAGCAATGTACAACATGCTTAAGGTTTACCGTGGGAACACTGCGGACGAACAGTGGGAAATGTACGACCCAACTGCATTGGCATACCTTTGCCATCCAGAATGGTTCGAAACCACAGAATGCAACGTCGTCGTTGATCTAGACGGTAAATACACTTACGGTGAAACGGTTGTCGACCTCAAAGGGATGACAGGCCGTGAAGCTAACGTCACAGTACCAACCACCATCGACAGTGAAGCCTTCAAGAGCTGGCTCTTAGGTTCACTCTCAGATGGGAAATAAGCAACACAAAATTGCATAATATAATATGAAAAAATAATGAGCGATACCCTCGTGGTATGGCTCATTTTTTGTATATACTTTTATGAAACAATGTGATATAGTTACGAGATAGTAGAGTATGTTAATTATTTTCCGGTTACTCACAATATTATTTTATCCATAGGGTGAGAAAACTGCTAAACCACATGCTTACATAACTCATAATGACAGATTATTTCCAGAACCAGCGTATATTATGTAATGAATTTGAGAAAGAGTGATGTTTTAAGATCATGCAAAAATATATTATTCACGGTGGCAAACCACTTCGCGGTGAAGTCACTGTCAGTGGTGCGAAAAATAGTACGGTAGCCCTTATTCCAGCAGCAATTATGGCTGATTCGCCAACCGTTTTGGAAGGTGTGCCGGATATTTCGGATGTTCATGCCTTAATTGGTATTTTGGAAGATTTCGGTGTAGCGTGTAGCTTCAAAAATAATACGTTAACCATCGATCCGACTGACATGCGTAATTTGCCGATGCATGAAGGAAAGATCCAGAGTTTGCGCGCATCCTACTACTTTATGGGTGCTTTGCTTGGCAAATACGGTGAGGGGATCGTCGGTTTGCCAGGCGGTTGTTCCATCGGTCCGCGTCCGATCGACCTCCACATCAAAGGTTTCGAGGCGTTAGGTGCTACCGTTCAGGATACGAGCGAAGGGATCTCTCTCACCACTCCGAACGGCTTGCACGGGGCTGAAATCTACATGGACTTGGTCAGTATCGGTGCGACAATCAACGTGATGTTGGCGGCCGTTTGTGCAGAAGGTGAAACGATCATCGACAATGCTGCACGTGAACCAGAAATTATCGATGCAGCAACCTTACTCAATAAGATGGGTGCGGATATTCACGGGGTCGGTACTTCAACCATCCGCATCAACGGTGTGAAACAGTTGCACGGCGTGACTCATCAGATCATTCCGGATCGTATTGAAGCAGGAACATATCTGACAGCAGCTGCTGCGATCGGTGACGGTGTGACCATCAACAACGTCATTCCAGAACATATCGACGGCTTACTTGCCAAGATGGGTGAGATGGGCGTGGAGATGGATGTTTATCCAGACAAAATCGACGTACATCCGCGTACCAAAGCGCTCAAGAACGTTAACATCAAAACGATGCCGTACCCAGGTTTTGCGACGGATCTCCAGCAACCACTCACGCCACTCCTCCTCATTTCAGAAGGACGCGCGGTGATTCGCGACACCGTCTACCCGAAACGTATCGGACACGTCGATGAGTTACGCAAGATGAACGGTAACATCGCGACCGACAACGATGCGATTGAGATCGAAGGCCCAGCAACGCTTCACGGGGCACGCGTCTCCGCCTCCGACTTGCGCGCCGGTGCCGCTTTAGTGGTAGCTGGTCTGATCGCAGATGGCGAAACTATCATCGACGAAGTTAGCCATATTTTGCGTGGTTACGACGATATTCAAGGTAAATTCCAACAACTCGGTGCTGATATTCAGCTCGTTGACGACTAGAAAGTGTGAATGAATGACAAACAGAAACCAATTCGATATCGATTTAGATGAGCGTCTCACCCTCGATCAATTCAAGAATTTGCGTATGGTGGAATTGATTGTTTTTGCGAAGAAATACAAAATTCCCTACTACAGTAAATTAGCGAAGAAAGATCTTGTTGTCGCATTATACAATGCACAGGAACGCGTCTACAATGCGATATCAGATGACGACCGTCACCAGCAGAACGACGATGATGACCAGCAACATTACGAACAACCGCAGAAACACTATCACAAGCGCGAGGAAGACACTGATCAGAACGATCCGAATATGGATCCAAGCTATGACAAAGTCACGGGCATTTTAGATATTACGGGTCCGGACTTCAGTTTCTTGCGCACAAACGGCTACCAGCCGAGTGGTGATGATATTTATATCTCGAGTTCGCAGATCCGCCGTTTTAACCTCCGAAGCGGGGATTTAGTGACGGGGACGGCGCGTCCACCACGCAATAATGAGCGTAATCGTGGTTTGATGCAGGTTTACTCTGTCAACGGTCACGAGCCGGAACAGACGAATAACCGTTCAAACTTCTCGCAGTTGACACCGGTTTACCCGGACACCAAGATTCAACTTGAAAACGCGGACGGTAACTTATCGACACGTTTGATCGATTTGATCGCGCCGATTGGATTCGGTCAGCGTGGCTTGATCGCTGCACCACCAAAAGCGGGTAAAACCATGTTGATCAAAGCGATCGCAAACGGTATCGCCGCTAACTATCCAAAAGCGAAGTTGATCATTCTCTTAATCGATGAACGTCCGGAAGAAGTGACCGACATTTCCAGAAGCGTCGATGCTGAAGTCATTTCGTCGACATTCGATAAGAAACCGGAACATCACGTGAAGATTTCCGAATTAGTGATGGATCGTGCGCGTCGCCTCGTGGAAGATGGCGAAGATGTGATTCTCTTGATGGACTCCATCACACGTCTCACACGTGCCTACAATTTGGTCGTGCCACCGTCTGGCCGTACGCTCTCCGGTGGGTTGGATCCCGCCTGCTTCTATGGACCGAAACGTCTCTTTGGTTCCGCACGTAACATCGAGAATGGCGGCAGCTTGACCGTACTCGCCACCGCATTGATCGAAACGGGCTCTCGCATGGATGATGTGATTTACGAAGAATTCAAAGGTACCGGTAACATGGAATTGATCCTGAACCGTGAACTCTCCGAACGTCGCACCTTCCCAGCGGTCGATGTCAAACGTTCGGGCACACGCCGCGATGACTTGCTTCAGAGCGATCAAGAACAGAACGTTGTTTGGGAAATGCGCAAGGCGATGACGGATGACCCAGTAGAGAACACGGAAACCATTCTCCGTGAATTGCGCCGTGTGAAGACGAACGAACAGCTCATTCAGAACGTGACCGCATTTTTGGACAACGCGCGTAAATCAGACTAAGATAGGCGTAACACCAACTCAGAGAAAGGAATGAATTTCGTGAGCAAAAAAGACAAAAAAACCAATGTCATGCGACTGTTAGAACAGCACGATATTAATTACACCCCTTATCTGTGGAAGGAACTCGATACGCCGGATAGCCCGATGCCACAGTACAAGACGCTCGTCACCGTCGGAAAATCCGGTGATAACTATGTCTTTGTGGTGTCGAGCCAGCGTTCATTAGATCTGAAAAAAGCGGCCGCCATCGTTGGCGAAAAGAACGTCCACATGTTGAAACAGCGCGATCTCGAACCATTAACCGGCTATGTGCACGGTGGTTGTTCCCCAATTGGGATGAAGAAGGAACTCCCGACCGTGATGGATCAATCGATGCTTGCCCACGATGAGATCGCCTTCAGCGCGGGCGAAGTCGGTAAAGCAGTGGCACTCAATCCAAATGATGTGCCAAATATCATTGATGTGAAGTTCGAAGACATTCAGACGGAGGCAGACGAATGAGTTTAGAATCAGTTATGGCGGATATCAATCGATTCCGTGACGCGCGCAACTGGCGACCAAATCACAACGAAAAAGATTTAGCCCTTTCCCTATCATTGGAAGCCGCTGAATTACTAGAGATTTATCAGTGGAAAACACCCGAAGAGGGGAATCAGGATCGCGAACATCTGGAAGAGGAAATCGCCGATGTCTTGATCTATGCCTTTATGTTGGCGGACAACCTCGACATGGATATCGAAGACATTATCGAGAAAAAACTCGAAAAGAATGCGAAGAAATATCCGGCGCCCGAAAGCACCGATGATTCTGAAGTGCTTGGATCCGATGACACGTTGACGGAACAGCAAAAAGCTGCCATGCGTCAAGCTACGCAGGAGGAAGCGGACAACGCGCGCGACGAAATGAGCAAGATTTTCGGCAAGAAATTCTTTTAATACATAGCGAAGAGGCACAGTGTTTGTGCCTTTTTTGTATTTTGTTATGGAAACGCTTATTATTTTTGATAAAATATAACCGTTACAAAAATAGTAAGGAGCGGTTATGATGACAAATCGGCGTAAATTGACAACTTTTGGGATGCTTTCAGCAACAGCACTGAGCACGTTCGCATTGAGTGAAGCGCTCAGTCATGTTCAAGCCGCTGAACTGACAGAAACGACGACACCAGCGACAGTTGTGGCGAGTGAAGACGCAAGTGATACTGTAGATAGCACGGCTGTGCCAGGGACTGCAGCGGATGAAGCATCTGTTCAACCGGTACCAGCAGCTGAAACAGATGCGGATGTGCCCACTGCACCTGCTGATGACGAAGCAACGTATGCGATGAATGTCAGTCTCGGCACACGCGTGTTCGAGGCGGGCAAGAGCCAACAGAAAAACAGCGAAGGTGTCTTCGGTTACCGCATTCCAGCGATGATTCAGACAGTCGATGGCACGTTAATTGCGAGTGGTGACCAACGTGTGAATCACTCGGCCGATTGGGGTGACATCAATATTGTCGCACGCCGCAGTGAAGACGGTGGCAAAACGTGGGAGGATCCGCAGGCTATTATTGACTTACCGACTAATCCAGATTCCGCACACAAGGGTATCACAGACAGTGCCTATAATATCGACTCTGCATTGATTCAAGATCCGGAAACAAAGCGTATTTTTGCCCTCTACGACATGATGCCAGAGATCCAGGGAATCTGGGATATCGATCCGAGTACGGCGGCCTATACGGAAGTTGACGGGGAATTCTACCTCAACCTCTATAAAATAGGTGAAAAAGTACCGTATACTGTCAGAGAAAAAGGTGTTGTTTACACGCCGGCTGGTGAAATGACGGATTATCGCGTGATCACTGAAGCCGAAGCGCCGGCGCACACACTCGGGGATCTCTACCAAAACGATGAAAAGATCGGGAACGTTTATTTCCGTACGAATACGAAGAGCCCATTTCAGATTGCACCGATCAACTATATCTGGCTTTCCTACAGTGATGATGACGGGAAGACATGGTCTGGGCCGCGCGATATTACGCCACAGATCCGTGAAGACTGGATGAAATTCTTTGGGGTCGGTCCAGGTGCGAGCACCGTTCTTCACACCGGTGCACACAAAGGACGCTTAATTGTACCGATGTATACAACCAACCGTACCGCGAAAGATCATCTCAATGGTTCGCAATCATCGTTAGTGATTTATTCAGATGATCACGGTGAAACGTGGCATCGCGGTGAAGCAGCGAACGATGGCCGTATCTTAGCAAACGGCACGGTGCTTTTGGCTGAGACGATGGACAACAAAGCATCTGAAAACTCCGAAGCGACCGTTGTGCAATTAAATAACGGCGATCTCAAAATGTTTATGCGTAATCGCACCGGACATGTCGCCATGGCCACCAGCAAAGATGGCGGAGAAACTTGGGAGGATACGATCGAAACGCTCGATGACATCCCAGAAGTCTACGTCCAGCTCGATGCCCTGCAGACGATGATTGACGGCAAAGAATACCTCATCATCGCCAATGCGAGTGGTCCGGGTCGGACGAACGGAACGGTTCACCTGGCTGAAGTGAATGCTGATGGTACATTTAATTGGGTCATGCACCAAAAGATCCAAGGCGGTAAATACGCTTATAACAGTATTGCCCCGATCAGTGAAGGTAAGTACGGGATCCTCTTCGAACACTCCGGCAATAACGAGAACGACTTCAACCTCGATTTGCGAACTATCGAAATCACGACACCGTACCACAACACGTATGCTGAAGATAATTCACATGAGGATGAAACAGAAGGTGGCGATAGTGTAGTCACACCGCCGACAGACGAGAATGAGAATGATGACACCCAGGATGACGAATCGGATGATACAGACACAGATGAGAATGCATCTGATGATTCCGACACTGAAAATGATGAGTCAGAGACACCAGCACCGGAAGAAGATGTGGAAGCGCCTGACGATGAAGATGATGAAGCGGCGACACCAGATGGCGATGTTAATGCAGCAACCGATGATCTTGATACGGACACTGATCCTCTCGATACCGATAAAGATGTAGCGGGACACAGAGGACAACTATCTACTGATTCGGTACAGGATGATACAGTAAACCAAGGCAATACTGGTGCAGTGTTGCCAGCGGGGACATCACAAGGTACGACAGCACGTTTGGATAGCCAGCGCTTGCCTGGTGGACACGCAGTTGCCTTCGCACAGGTTAAAGCCTCAACGATGACCTCAAATGAACCGAAAGCTAAAGCAGTGACAACGACTGAATTACCACAAACTGCGGGTGCCACAGTAGGTTTAGGTTTGAGCTTAGCGTTGATCAGTGTTGGCTCTACTTTTGCCTTCAAGAAACGTCGCTAAGCCTTAAAATAGCGCTATACACACGAAAATCCTCTAGCACACCATGCGAGACATTGCGGGTGCCAGAGGATTTTTTGAATGGAAAGTATTTATTTTTTACTTGTAGCTGGGATTAGTCTAACTAACGATCGAAATCAACGGTGACGACTTTGCGTTCGAATGGATCGGAGCTGAATCCTTGGTCTAAGACTTTTTTCGCCCATTCTTGTGCAGCGTCGAGGGAGTGATCGCGGTAATTTCCGCATGTTTGACGTTCAGTACCTTGCACGTCATCCCATGAGCTGTTGAGGATGTCGTTGAGGACTTTGGAGTAGACAACTGCCATCTGCTCCGTATCCAGATCATCGCCCCAAACGATCGCGTAGAATCCGGTACGGCAACCCATTGGTGAAATGTCGATCACGTTGTCGAGGTAATCACGGATGTAGGCAGCGGACATGTGCTCAATCGTGTGTACGGCTTCAGTCGGCAATACCTCTTCGTTCGGCTGGCAGAGGCGAATATCGAATTTAGTGATTTTATCGCCTTTTGGACCTTCTTCTTTGCCGGCAACGCGAACGTACGGTGCCTTCACATCATCATGATTCAGGGTAAAACTTTCTACTTCTGCCATGTATGTTTCCTCCTATAATTCTTAGCATTCACGCCCATTATAACGTGACTGACGAAACTTCTCAAAAATCCGAATAAACGTTGCGCCTAACACTTGGGATAGCTAAGATGGAGAGTAGCAATGACGGTATGGAGGGGATCATGTGGATGGATTACTGCAGATGGGTTTAGCGAGTGGGGTGCTCAATGCGCTCGCGACGACACTGATTATGATCGGTATCGGTTTTCTAGGGGCGAAGGGGGGACTGTTCACCACGAAAACGAGTCAGGAACTCAGCAAAGTGCTGTTGAATCTGGCGGTACCGGCGCTGGCGTTTACGGCATTCATGACCGACATCAATCGAGAATGGATTCAGCATAGTTTCAGTGTGCTGGTGCTCGGGTTCCTCGTCTTTCCACTGTTGTTGGTGGTGATGCCGCTGTTGTATCGCCACGAGACAGAAGATACGAAAGTCATGTTTTCGCAACTCACCGTTTTCGGATCGATGACCTTATTCGGTCTACCGATCGTTCGCTCACTCTTCGGGACGGAAGCCGTCATTATCGTGAACCTCTACAACATCGCCTTTCGCGTGCTGCTATATTCGTATTCCTATGTCAAAATGAGTGGACTTGCGATCAGCAGTGACAATGTCCGCAAAATCTTTGGAAATTTGACGACCATCCTAACCATTGTCGGCGTCATTCTGTGGGTCGCGCAGGGGGCGATGCCACAAACAATTGTGGATGGAGCATCTGTTAGTATCTTTCGGATCGATCAGACGTTACCGTGGCTCTATCATCCGCTCGAACTACTTGCAGGGCTTTCCTCGCCACTCGCCTGGCTCATGATTGGTATCCAGATTGCAACAAGTACGCAATCCAAAACCACTTCGAACCGTGAGATTTATTACTTTACGTTCATGAAATTAGTCGGTGCACCGCTGATCACATTGCTCGTCATGATGGCAGTACAACAGACAGGAGTATTAGCGTTTAACCGCGTGGCAGCGCAGACAGTGACGTTACTGATGGCGACACCGCCCGGAAACGTGCCGATCGTTTATGCGATGAGTTACAATCGCTCAGCCGAACTCGCCTCCAAAGCAGCCATTGTCACCACACCGCTCACCGTTCTCGCCATGCCGCTATGGTTACTGATTGTCGGTGGTGTCTGGGGATTAATTGCCTAAACTGAGATACAAAAAAAGCCAGCTGATTTTTCGTCGGCTGGCTTTTGATTTAGAGTAATTATTTAAAAAAATTAGTAGTACAACGTTTCACCGCTGTAGACCGGATCGTTCGTAATGTCTATGCCGAGGTCTTTCAAGGTTTTGATGTTGTCCTGCGCTGGGATAAAGGTGGCGTGGACTTGTGTGTTTTCGAGGTTTACGAGTTGGTCGTATGCGAGTTTCGCGGTCGGGTTGGTGAACGCACTGATTGCGAGCGCAATCAATAACTCGTGCGCGGTCAAGATACGGTTATGATCTTTGAGACCGTTTTGTTTGAGGGATTTAATGGTGTTCAATACCATCGGCGCTAACAGATCGATTTCATCATTGATCCCTGCGAGGACTTTCAAACTGTTCATGATCACTGCTCCGGAGGCATCCATAACATCGCTGGTACGACCGGTCACGATACGCCCATCATCGAGTTCGAGGGCCATCACGGCAGGGGAGTCCGTATCCAAACGTTCCGCAATCTCTTTCGCGTAGTCACGTGCGGGTTGAACGACTTTGCGATCAGTTTCGTGCAGTCCGCTTTCTTCTAAGATAATACGCATGTGACGGCGCACATCTTCGGAGAGAAGTCCTTTCTTGAAGTCGTTCTCCACGCTGAAGAAACGACGAATGATTTCCTGGTTGGCTGCTTCACGGCAGACCTCATCATCGATAATCCCATCAGCGACACGGTTTACCCCCATGTCAGTTGGGGAATGATACATTTCTTCATCGGATGAAATATTTTCTAAGATACGACGAATGATTGGAAAGAGGTTAATATCGCGGTTGTAGTTGACGGCAACCTCACCGTACTTATCGTAGTGGTAGCTGTCGATCATGTTGGTGTCGTTTATGTCGACCGTTGCCGCTTCGTACGCGATGTTCACGGGGTGTTTCAGTGGTAAGTTCCATACTGGGAACGTTTCGAATTTTGCATAACTGGAGTGTACGCCGCGTTCATGATCGTGATACATCTGACTCAAGCAGGTAGAAAGCTTCCCACTGTTCGCGCCCGGTGCAGAAACAACGACAACAGGGCGTGTGGTTTCGATGTAGACATTCTTCTTGAAGCCTTCCGGACCGAAGATCTTATCGAGATCGGTTGGATAACCGTCGATCGCTTCGTGATGATAAACTTTAATGCCGCGATTGGTTAGATGACGCATGAATGTCTTCGCATTCGCCTGACCACTGTAACGCGTCACTAATACGCTGTTGACAGGGATACCGTACGCACGATATTCGTCAATCAAGCGCAAAACTTCTTCATTATAGGTGGTGCCGTAATCGCCGCGAACTTTGTTGTTTTCAATATCGCCAGCGTAGACACAAATGATGATCTCCACTTTATCCTTAATCGTCTGTAACAACTTCATCTTGGCATTCTCATCGAAGCCAGGCAACACGCGCTTCGCATGCTTGTCACCGACCAATTTGCCACCAAACTCGAGATAAAGTTTATCCTTACCCTCCACACGTTTCAAAATGTGCTCGGATTGATTTTTCAGGTACTTCTCTGTATCAAAACCACGCTTCATTGTCATACCCCTCTACCTATATACTTGATATTCTTAAAAAAATACCAACTTCTAAGATACCATGTTTTTATTAAATCAAAAATAGATAGCGAGGTAAATTTTTGAATTTCTTAATGATTGAAATAGGTCAAAGTAGGTAATAATGGAATAGGGGGTATTGAAAGTAGTGACTTCATTGATGATTTATTTAATTTAAAAATTGTCAGCTATGGGGAGAAAATAAAAAGTATCCACACGAGAATATTAATACCGATTTTTCAATTTTAAAGGTTGTTTTCCACGTCTTAACGTGTTAAGATTGCTCTGTTATGTAACAATAATCTCTGGGTTGAGAGATATTCAGGGCGCAAAGGAGAGAATCATAGTGAAACAAGGAATCCATCCAGATTACCACAGGGTCGTATTTATGGACACCACGACAGGCTACAAATTCTTGTCTGGTTCTACGAAGACTTCTGATGAAACAGTCGAATGGGAAGACGGTAATGAATATCCATTACTCCGTGTCGAAATTTCTTCCGACTCACACCCATTCTACACCGGCCGTCAGAAATTCACGCAGGCCGATGGTGTTGTTGACCGTTTCAACAAGAAATACGGGTTTACAAGCGAAAAAGACAGCGAATAATCCATTTAGATTATTCACTTTATTTCAAAAGTCAGCCTTTCAACGGGCTGGCTTTTTTGTGAATCAATTGATCGTTAGAGTAAGGAGTCAGAGTTATGTTTTTAGCACTTAATGAAATCAAACACTCCAAGCTGAGATACTTCTTAGTTGTGGGATTAATGTTTTTGATTTCGTATTTAGTATTCTTCCTCGTAGGGCTGGCAGACGGGTTAGCGCAGGAAAACCGCACGGCTGTCGATAAATGGGAGGCGGATAATATTGTACTCTCAGACGGTATCAACGAAAATATTCGTCTATCCGTCTTACAGTTGAAGGACGAGGATGAGATCGAAGCTGATGAAAAAGCAGCACTCGGTCAGACACAGGCGGTATTTGCACCAAAGGAAGGCACTGAACAGGCCGACGAAGGCGAAGATATCAACGGTAACCTCTTTGGGATTAATAAGGATGAATTTATCGCGCCGAATATTATCGAAGGGGAGATGTTCGATGGTGATAATCAGACGGTCGTCGATGAATCGATGCGCGAGGAATACGGGTTTGAAATCGGCGATAAACTCGAGATGTCTAACACCGATGAAGAATTAGAAATTGTCGGTTTTACCGATAATGCGAAATTCAGTGTGGCACCGGTCGCCTACGTGTCTCTTCCAACCTTCCAGCAGGTGCGCTTTGAACGTAAGGACGATAGCGAAAATGGGCGCATCAGTGCGGTCGTAACGCGTGGGGAAGTGACAGAAGCGGGCGAAGACGTCGATATTGTGCCGATTAAAGACTTTATCCAGTCGCTTCCGGGTTACAGCGCGCAGAATATGACGTTCACCTTCATGATCGTATTCCTCGTGGTAATTGTAGCCATCGTGATTAGTATCTTCATCTACGTGCTCACTATGCAGAAGACGGATATCTTCGGTGTCATGAAGGCGCAGGGGATCTCCACATGGTACATTGCGAAGTCCGTTGTTGCGCAGACGTTTATCCTCGTCGTGGTAGGTGTTGCACTCGGCTTCTTATTGACGATTGGAACGAGCGCCGTGTTACCAGCGGCGGTACCGTTCTACTTGAACATGATGTTTGCGCTCGGTGTTAGTGTCATCATGGTGCTGTTTGCCGTACTCGGTGCTTTATTCTCAGTACGCGCTGTTGTCAAAGTCGATCCACTCGATGCGATCGGATAGGAGGAAAAAGATGAGTGCTATAGAATTCAAAAATGTCACCAAATCGTTCAAAGATGGAGACGAAACCATTCAGGCGTTGAAAGAAACGAATCTTCAGGTTGAAGCGGGTGAATTCGTTGCGATCATTGGTCCATCCGGTTCGGGAAAGAGTACCTTCCTCACGATCGCTGGTGGCTTGCAGTCGCCATCTGAAGGGACCGTGCGTATCAATGATCACGATTTCAGCGAAAAGAGCAACAAAGAACGCACCAAAATGCGATTCAACGAGCTCGGTTTTATTCTACAAGCGTCGAATTTGATTCCGTTTTTAACGGTGGAAAAACAGCTCGTTCTGGTCGACAAAATCGATAAGAAAAACGAACACGATAACAACTTATTTGAAGAATTAGAAATTGATCACTTGAAGAAGAAATACCCGGAAGATCTCTCCGGTGGGGAACGTCAGCGTGTTGCCATTGCGCGTGCACTATACCACGATCCAGCCATCATCTTGGCGGACGAACCGACTGCCAGCTTGGACACGGATCGCGCGTTTGAAGTGGTAAAAATCTTGGCCGAAGAAGCCAAAAGCAAAAACAAGGCCATTATCATGGTTACGCACGATATTCGTTTGGTCGACTACTGTGACCGCGTTTTAGAAATGAAAGACGGCGTCCTCACAGAGAAGGAAGATCACGAAAAGAAACAAAACGATTAAGATTGCGTAACAATTATTGGCAGATCTGATCGATTTCTCTATACTGTATTTAAGTAAGTAGAGGAGGACATCTTTTTATGAAGAAATGGCGTTGGTATAATTGGCTCGGCATTGCGATGTTGGTGGTCGGTATTGGGATGATTATCTATAACTTCACCCCAGGTTTCAACGTTTGGCTCAATCAACGTGAAACGACCATTACAGACTACACGACAGAACAGATTGCAGCGAATACGGAGGAGGCTACGAATGCGTCCTATACGCATAATGATGTTGTTACCGCCACACCAGAACAGGTGCGTGAGTCGCGCGAACGTATCAAGAGCGGTAAAGATCAATTAAACGTGCTCGGTGCCGTCTACATGCCGGAGCAAGAAGCGTCCGTATCGATTATCGCCGGACTCAGCCAGAGCGCCTTACTCTCAGGTGCCGGAACGTTCTATCCTGAACAGCGTATGGGTGAAGGAAACTATCCACTTGCCTCTCATAACATGTCGATTGTCGGGCCACATCTCCTGTTGACAGATATGGTAAATAACACCAAAGCTGGCGACAAGGTTTACCTGACCGACCTCGACAAAGTATACGAATACAAAACGTATTTCGCTGAAATGGTGCAGCCGACACGTATCGATCTCGTGAATATGAATCGGGTATCGCCAGACGGTAATCCGATTGTCACCTTGATGACCTGTAACTGGGACGGTTCGCTCCGCTACATCGTTCAAGCGGAACTCGTCGATACCACACCATACGAAGAAGCTCCACAAGATGTCATTGAAGGTTTCGAAAAAGCATAATAACTAAAACAAAGCACCGACTGCTTCGTCATTACGATAAGGTCGGTGCTTTTTTATGTGTGTGCTGCCACAGATCGAGCCACTCGCTGCTGAGGTGACTACCTTCGTAGCGGTCAAGCAATCGCTCATATTCTTGGTGTGAGTGACAGTGGATAAAGGCGGCGTTCGCCCGATGATACGAGTCCAGTGACGGATGTGGCAACTGGTAGTAGCGCTCTTCAAACTGATCGAGAAACGCTTGGAACGTAGGCGCCACTTCGAAATGACGCCCCGTTGAAAATTCATAGTAGTCCACACGCGGCATGTTTGAGAGCGGCGCATCCGCGTAGTTCAACGTCAACACACGATCGTGATCCTCATAAAAGATAATTTCGTTCTCTGATACGGCGTCGTTAAAACGAAAGGACGGCTGATCGAGTAGATTAGGGATCAGGTACGGTTGATCCGGCGTTTCTGTGTAGAGTCCTGCAATATAGGGAACATAGAGTCCGTTTAAGCTATCCTTGGTCGGTTGTTTTGTCAGGACCATGCTCGGCGAAGTATATCCGCCGTTATGCGTTTGATTTAATAGGTTGTGGTACGCGATCGGGAGTTCAGCAACCGTATAGCGTCCTTTAATATTCTGTTTACTGAGGTGTGTATGTTCAGGCTTTTGGAAAGGTAAGCCATGTAATTTCATCTACATCATTCCTCCTTCATCGATTGCGTATGCTATCATAACACTCTTTAGAAAATCTTTTGAAAAAATTTCTTAATAATCTGGTATTATAGAATGAAAAAGATAGGAAAGTGGGGTGAACCGATTGACCCGGGAATACCTATATGTATTAGCTGATTTTTCAACCAATCAAGTTGATTCACGGGGCATTGGATTAGTCAATTTTCAACGGGCGATGCAACGACCAATTAAGAACATCTTATTGTTGTCGGGTGACGCACCGGAAGCTGAGTATGATGAATATACACGTTTCTTTGTGATTCGTGGAGAGGCAGCAGTGTCTACGTTCTTCAGGCGCCAGTTAGAACATCCCGATCAGTCGGTCAAGTGGGTGGATTATGTGTCTGACGAACTCTTACATCAACTCACGCCCGCTGAGATTGCTGAATTATTGTATCTCAGACATATGACACGTAGTTGGCATTCACCTTTCTTTTATAAGTTACGCAATGATTATGCCTACCTACCGAAGCCGAATGATATGCTCAGAGTCTATTATCGACGCATTTCAGAATTTCTGAATCAGTTGTCTTATCGTTTGGCAGAGATGGTCGCCTCACGTGAGACGGAAGGTATTTCGCGTTATTTCAGTCTGATCGGTGGCAATCGACAGAAGAAAAAACTGGAAGTGAAACGACCGGGACGTGAAGTGATGGAGCAGCTCAGACCGTTGCTCAGTGAAGGTATAGTGATTGACTTTTCGAATGTACACTATCGAACGGTGACAACGATGCCGTTGTATCTCGTGGCGGATCGCTCAGCGGATCTGTTTGAGGATTCCATTGCGGAGAATGAACAGATTGGCTATCTGAGCTATGATGCAACGAGTGGCGAATGGCAATTGGAAACAACGTTCGAAGGTGACGATTTTGGAGGATAACATGAAATTAAATTTGATCTACGGTGGCAAGAGCCCCGAACACGAAATTTCCGTTTTAACAGCAATGTCTGTACAACAACATCTGAATTATGAAAAATACACCGTTCAACCGATCTATATCACCAAGCAGGGTGAATGGCTACGCGGTGACGTTTTAGAACAGCCACTCGAAGAAGATACCAACCTTTACCTTGAAGTTTCTGATCACATGGCATATCGTCAGGAATCCGAAGGTGTATCTTTCGGTGAATTAGTTAAGCCGGGTGATGTGTTGACTGAAGGAACGATCGCCTTCCCATTGTTGCACGGTCCAAATGGTGAAGACGGCACGATTCAGGGCTTGTTCGAGACGTTGGACGTACCTTATGTAGGGTGTGGCGTCTTAGCAAGTTCCGCAGGTATGGATAAGATCACCTCCAAATATCTATTCCGTGAAGCACAGATTCCACAGGTGCCATTCGTTGCCTTGACACGCTACCAGTGGGAAACTGAACGCGAACAGGCGATCACACGTATCGAAGGACAGCTCGTTTACCCATTGTTCGTGAAACCTTCAAACATGGGAAGCAGTGTCGGTATTTCCGTCGTTAACAACCGTGAAGAACTCGCTGAAGGAATCGAAGAAGCGCTCAAGTTCGACCGTCGTTTATTGATCGAACAGGGTGTTGATGCGCGCGAAATCGAACTTGCTGTAATGGGTAACGACGACGTACAAGTTTCCGTCCCTGGTGAGCTCGTGAAGGAACAAGCCTTCTACGATTACGAATCCAAATACGTTGACGACACCGTTAAAATTCAAATTCCAGCTGATCTTCCTGAAGAGATGGTTGAGAAGTTGCAGGACTACGCTGCTCGCGCGTTCCGCGTTTTAGACGGTTCTGGACTCTCTCGCTGTGACTTCTTCGTGACGAAGAGTAATGCCATCTACATCAATGAGGTCAATACTTTGCCAGGATTTACGACGATCAGTATGTTCCCAATGCTTTGGGAAGCAACCGGCAAAACTTACGCAGGGATTTTGGATGAATTAATCGACCTCGCACTCGAACGTTACGAAACATACCACGAACTCAGTTTTGATGGGGGCAAACAGTAATGAAACCGCTCGAAATATGTACCGTTGCGCGTGCCGTCAAAGCCGTTGACTATACATCAACGCTCGCACACGATGAAATTACAGGTGTTCAATTCGACTCCAGAAAAGTACAACCCGGTGATTTATTCGTGCCGTTGATGGGCGAACGTGATGGCCATGATTTTATCGGCAGTGCCATTGCGAATGGTGCGAAAGCCGTGCTTTTCAGTCACGAATTTTCGGAAATGAATACTGGTGTTGCAGCGATTCAAGTCGACGATACCTTGCAAGCCCTGCAGGATCTCGCACACGCGTATATTCAAATGCTAGACGTAAAAGTCGTCGGCATCACGGGCTCTGCTGGAAAAACAACCACAAAAGACATGACAGCGGCCGCTTTGTCCGGTGTATTTAACGTGCACAAGACAGAAGGTAACTACAACAACGAAATCGGGCTACCGATGACGATCCTCCAAGCACCAGAAGAAACAGAAGTGATGGTGCTTGAGATGGGAATGTCTGGTCCAAACGAAATTAGTGAATTGAGTAAAATCGCTGAACCGGATATTGCCGTTATTACGATGATCGGGGAAAGTCATATCGAATACTTGGGTTCGCGTGACAATATTGCGAAGGCGAAACTCGAAATTGTCGATGGGTTGAAACCGGGCGGTACGCTCATCTATCCAGGTGATGAACCACTGCTTCCGAAATATATGCCGGAACGCGATGAGCCGTTTGAGCAGCTTCATGTCGGTCTCGACGAGGATGAAGATGTGTATGCGATGAACATCGATAATGATCAGTTCGAGACGCGCTTCAATGTGAATTTGTCACCAGAGGAAACATTAACTATCCCGGTAGTCGGTAAATACAACGTTAAAAACGCCTTGTCAGCTTGTGCAGTGGCGTACTTGTTAGGTGTTTCACTCGAAAATGTGACGGAGAGCTTGTGCAACTTCAAATTGACAGCGAACCGCATGCAGTGGGTGGAAGGGATTCGCGAGAGTGAAATTCTGAATGATACCTATAATGCGAATCCATCGGCGATGCGTCAGATTATCGATACCTTTGCGACATTGCCGACACGCGCGGCGAACGGTCGTCGTTTATTGGTACTTGGAGATATGTTAGAACTCGGTGAATACAGCGAGTCGCTACACCGCGAAATCGGTGATCACATCGATTTCGATCGTTTCCAGGGTGTCTATGTCATCGGACACGAAATGCGCGCCCTAGCGGAACAATTATTGGACAGCCAATACCCAACAGAAGCTTTGCGCTATTATGAAAGTGATCTCGATCAGTTGATCGCAGATTTACAGTCCGATATCCAGCCATACGATCAAGTCTTAGTTAAAGGCAGCCACGGTATGAACTTAATTGCGGTGGTTGAAGCTTTAAAAATCGATCAATCCGAGGCATAACAAAACCATTCTCACATATTTAGGAGGTTTTAATGGCTGAAGAGACAACGCATACTAACGAAGAATTGTGTATCGAAGAACGTGAATATAGACTGCTGATTCAGCAGATTGAGGAAAATATTGATGTCTTTGAACGCTTGAAAGATAAATAAAATGGAATACTTTAGTTTAGAGTATGTAGTAAGAGCACACGATTTTATTATCGATGATATCGGAGGATTATCTGGTATTCGTAGTGTGGGTCAGTTGAATATTAAAACCCCTTTAGCGAAAAAGTCATATTTAGCGTATACTGGTATTGAGCCATGAAAACAACGAAAACAAGTCGAACATGTGCGGATGTTCGACTTTTTAATATCAGAAAGAACAAACAGAGAGGAGTATGGTATGAAGTTTAAGGAATTTGAACTCTCAAAGCCATTATTAAAGGCCGTGGATGAGATGGGGTTTGAAGAAGCCACCCCAATCCAGGCGCAGACGATTCAGCCGGGACTCGACGGACGCGATGTTCTCGGTCAAGCACAGACAGGAACCGGTAAAACAGCCGCTTTCGGTCTGCCATTACTTGAAAAGATTGACGTTGAAAATGACTACCCACAAGCCTTAGTCATCGCACCGACGCGTGAATTAGCGATCCAAAATGGCGAAGAACTCTATCGCTTGGGTCATTTGAAGGATGTGCGCATCGTAACTGTTTATGGTGGTGCTAACATCCGTAAACAACTCCACCAATTGCAACACCAAACACAGGTCGTCGTCGGAACACCGGGACGTTTGATCGATTTGATTGAACGTGGGGCATTGAAATTGAATCATGTGGAGACATTAGTATTGGACGAAGCGGATGAAATGTTGGATATGGGATTCATCGACGATATCCGTAAAATTATGGCTGCGTTGCCTGAGAAACGCCAGACACTCCTATTCTCTGCAACCATTCCAAAAGAAATTCAAAGCCTCACCGACCAGTTCATGACCGATCCTGTCCACGTTAAGATTCAAAAGCAGACGCTAACGGCTGAAAACATTAATCAGTACTACACACGTTGCCGTGAATGGGAAAAATTCGACACGCTTGCTCGTTTCCTCGATGTGCATCACCCGCAACTCGCCATTGTCTTCGCACGTACGAAACGTCGCGTGGCAGAGATTGCGCAAGGACTCGTAACGCGCGGGTATTCTGCAGCGAGCTTGCATGGTGATTTAGATCAACACCAACGCAATTCTGTCATGTCCCAGTTCAAGGAGAAGAAACTCAATATCCTGGTTGCGACGGATGTGGCAGCTCGTGGTCTTGATATTAGCGGTGTGACCCACGTCTACAACTACGACATCCCGCAAGATCCTGAAAGTTACGTGCATCGTATCGGACGTACGGGGCGTGCGGGGCACAGCGGACTCTCGCTCACCTTCGTTGACCGTCAGGAAATGGGGTACCTGCGTACGATCGAGGAACTCACCAAGCAACAGATGTCACCATTGCGTCCACCGACGGAAAATGAATCGCTCTCTGGACAAGTCATCCAGGCGATTCAGGACGTTGCGGGTTTGCTCGAATGGGAGAACGTTCGCGAATACGAACAGGCGATCGATACCTTGATGAACGCCTACACGGATGAAGAATTAGCGACGGCACTCTTGCACAGTTTGATCAAAGATTACGGGCAGGAAGTTAAAATCTCACCGGATCATCCATTGAAACCGAAACGTATGGCGCGTAAAGGGCACCATAAAGGCAAATCCGGCAAGAAATCATCGTTTAAGAAAAACAATAAACCACAGCACAACAATAATAAAAATAAACCAAAACGCCACCACTCGAGTCATAACAACCAGTTGAAGAAACAACCGGCAAACAAGAATAAGAAGACGTCGAGTCCGAAAAAAGCGAGCGCATCCTTCAAGATCAAATAGGGGGCGTAAAGCATGGCGATTTTAGGGATTGGTGTGGATTTAGTCGACATTGCGCGGATTCAGGACATGGTGACACGTAAACCAACGTTCCCACAGCGCGTATTGTCTGAACAAGAGTACCAACACTACCAAACCATCAAGAGTGATAAACGTCGCTTCGAATATTTATCGGGACGCTGGGCGGTGAAGGAAGCGTTTGGGAAAGCGCTCAAGAAAGGTGTCTTTCCGCATCACGGCTTTCAAGAGGTCAGCGTGTTGAATCAATCTTCCGGTGCGCCAGTGCTTGAGACGACACTGATCGACAACGACAAATACGTCGCGCACATCAGTTTGACCCATACCGACACTACCGCTGAAGCGGTCGTTATTATTGAAGAAAAATAAAAGAGATGATGCATTGTGCGTCATCTCTTTTTGTGTGCTATTGAATGAGGGTGCGTAACCCTTTTGGATAGAAGTTTTTCAGTAATTTATCAGTCTGTTTCGCAAAGCCCACCGGCATACCACCAGTGGTTAGGAGGCGCCAACCTTTATCACCGGGATGTTTGATAACATCGCCGTGAATGTACTGTTTCCATTCGTCAAAAGAAAGTTCGACAGTATTGACCGCATCGATCGCTTTAATCGCCATCGCGAACGCAAAACTCGGTTCGAAGCGATTCTTCTTCAGTTCACCGAGTTCGAGTCCGAGACGACGCACGCGAATCCCTTTTGGCAGGTCGACAAAGGTATCAGGGATAAGGTAGACATGCTGTTTCTGATGATGCAGGTGGCTGTGGTCAGGGAGCGCGATATGCAGATCATCGAGTACGTCATCGATGAGCGCTTGCTCCTGATGTTTCAATGCCGCAGATTGAAAGCGTGGCTGTTCGGATACAGTCTCACCATGATCCGGCAAACGCAGTTTCGCCATGAAATGCCCCTCACCGTGATGACGATGTGGCCAGAGTCGAATCGTTTTGTTGAGTTCGGCATGTGTGCCCCATTCCGGACGACCGTGATCGTGCGGGATATCGTCGAGTGCAATGTCCTCTAAGACGAGACCGGTCGTATCCAATAGCTGATCGATCTGTTGCTCATCTTCCTCCGGAGCAAACGTACAGGTCGAATAAATCAATCGACCACCCGGTTTCAACATCTTAATCGCATCGGCTAAGATATCGGACTGACGCGCTGCACACAACGCTACATTCTCTAGTGACCATTCATCCACAGCAGTTGGATTCTTTCGGAACATCCCTTCGCCAGAGCAAGGCGCATCGACAACGATACAGTCGAAGAACGCAGGAAAAGCTTCGCTCAGCGACTTAGGATCGTTGTTCGTAACGATCGTATGTGTCAGTCCTAAACGTTCCACGTTCTCACTCAGTATTTTCGCACGTTTCGGGATGATTTCATTCGCTACTAACAAGCCTTTATCCTGCATGGCGAAGGCGAGGGCGGCTGTTTTACCGCCGGGTGCTGCGCAGAGATCTAACACGCGCTCTCCCGGTTTGGCGTCGGCTACAGTACCGACGAGTGAAGCGCTCGGTTCCTGACTGTAGACGTAACCCGCGCGATGTTCGGGGCTATTACCATTGACTTTGCCGTAGTAACTGTGCGGGGCGTACGGTGATGCAGTGAAGCGCTCTTGCATCCGTTGATCGAACGTCTGCCAGTCGGGTTTCAGCGGATTAACGCGAAAGCCACTGACAACATCGCCAGCTTGAAGTCCATCAGCGAATATGTCATAATCGCTTGCTAATAATTCACAATATTTATTTTTGAACGTTTTTGGTAATTCCATATCTTCCTCGATTGATAAAGTTTGACAAATTAACGGTTAAAGCGCATACTCGTCACTGTTAATTACCTAGATAATTGTGTAATTCTGTAAAGGTTTCACAATTGTGAGATTTCTGGTACTATTAGCGTATCATGAAACTTCATGGTAAGTAAGTGATAACAGAAAAGGAGTATGAGTTATGGGAAAAATCGATGCATGGGTTGCCGGTTTACGTGTCCTAGAAGACTGGGGCGTTGAACGCGTCTACGGTTTACCAGCAGGTTCTTTGAATTCCTTGATGGATGCTTTTGAAAAAGAACAAGACCGCATTGACTTTATTCAAGTTCGTCACGAAGAAATTGGTGGTTTAGCTGCCGCAATGCAGTACAAATTCTCTGGTAAACTCGGGGTTGCTTTAGGATCAGCTGGTCCTGGTGCGACACACTTGTACAACGGAATGTACGATGCTAAATACGATGGTGTACCAATGTTAGCTATCGTTGGTCAACGTAAATTGAGCGAATTAAACTTAGATGGGTTCCAAGAATTCAACCAGAACCCTTACTTTGTCGACGTTGCTGTTTACAACCGTCGTGTAATGTTTGCTGAACAGTTACCAAAAGTCCTCGATGAAGCTATCCGTGCGGCTTACGCTAACCGCGGTCCAGCTGTTGTCGAAGTACCGGTAAGTTTTGGTTGGGAAGAAATCGACGAAGATTCCTTCTTTACCTCCGCAAACGCTCGTCCAAAGAATGTCACGTACAAAGTTGACGAAGACGACTTAGCACGTGCTGTTGAGATGTTGAACGACGCTGAACGTCCAATCATCTACGCTGGACGTGGGACACGATTCGCTGGTGAAGACGTTGTTAAATTGTCACAGAAGATTAAAGCACCGATCGCCGTTACTGGGATTAACTTTGATACTTTCGACTACAACTATGAAGCGTTATTAGGGTCTGCTGCGCGTGTCAGCTGGAAACCAGCCAATGAAGCATTCCCTCAAGCTGACGTTGCCTTGATCCTCGGAAACAACTTCCCGTTCACTGAGGCAATGCACTTGTACGACAACTTCAAACACGTCATTCAGGTAGATATTGACCCTTACCGTCTTGGTAAACGTCAGAAGGTAGATATTGCCTTCCTCGCTGATGCTGGTGAAGTGACGCGTCAATTAACTGAAAAAGTTGATGCTGTTGAACAATCTGACTGGTACGATGCTAACGTAGACAACATCAAGAACTGGAAAGAATACCTCGACCACATCGAAACGAAGTCCGATGGTCCATTGAAATACTTCAACGTATACAATGCCATCAACGAAGTAGCCGATGAAGATGCAATGTACTCTGTTGATGTTGGTAACGTCACACAGACATCCGTTCGTCACTTGCGCATGACGCCGAAGAACAGCTGGGCAACGTCTGGTATCTTCGCAACCATGGGTAATGGGGCACCAGGTGCAATTGCTGCACAGTACGACAACCCAGATCGTCAGGTATGGAGCTTGTCCGGTGACGGTGGATTTATGATGGTTCCACAAGCAATCACGACTCAGGTTCAATACAAGATGCCAATCATCAACGTTGTCTTCACTAACAAACAGTTCGGATTTATTAGGGATGAACAGGAAGACTTAAACGATAACTTCTTCGGTGTATTCCTTGAAGACGAAAACTTCGCGAAGATGGCAGAAGCACAGGGCGCAGTTGCTTACACAGTTACTGAGATTTCTGAATTGAAAGAAACCTTCGAGAAAGCTGTTGCTGACAGCAAAGCCGGCAAGACTGTCTTGATCGATGCGAAAGTGGCTGCTGAACGTCCAATCCCATTGGAAGGCAAACACGTTCTTAAATTAGACCCTCGTATGACGCCTGATGAAGAGGTTAACGAAGTTAAAGAACGTTACGACGCTCAAGGATTGAAACCATTCGCAGACTTCTTGGAAGCACACGGTTTGGAAGACAAACGCGCACAGGCACAGCTCGATGATTCAGTGATTACTGATGATTCTGAAAATAATTGATAACCAATAGCATGGCATAGCGCCATAAAGTGAAAACGTCGAACCGCAAAAAGTGGCTCGGCGTTTTTTTTTGGCTATTAAATATTACAATTTGGTAACAAAGTCGATGAAAAGGGTGTAAGAGTTACGTACATATGTTCGCACCCTAAATCTATTAATATCAAAGTTTATAGAAATTTTAACTTTTAAATTGGTTGAAAATAATAAAAAAATACAATAATTAGCACTTTTTTCGTATAAGTGGGCGGTGAACTGTAATAATTTGTAATGTTCCTGTTACCACAGCTAGCATGCAACTCTATATAATACACTTTAGATATTTTTACTTGGGGGTAAAGCAAGAATATGAAACGCACGACAAAAACAGTATTAGGAACGTCACTCGCAACTGTGGCCGCTTTAGCCGCAACTCAGAGCGAAAACTTCGCCAATGCTGAAACGTACACGATTAAATTTGGTGACACACTCTCTGAATTAGCAGAACAATTCAACACAACAGTTGAAGCATTACGCGATGACAACCAGATCGAAGACATCAACTGGATTATCGCTGGTGACACATTAGAAGTTAACACACCAGAAGTTGAACCAGTAGAACCAGTCGCTGAAGTTCAATCAGCAACGACTGATGTTACTGAAGGTCAACGTACATATATTGTCCAAGCTGGTGACACTTTATCTAAGATCGGCGCACAGTTCGGTGTATCCGTACAACAATTACAAGTATGGAATGGTTTATCTGGCGACTTGATCTTAGTCGGTCAGGAATTGCTCGTTTCACCTGAAAAAGGCGAAATGACTGCAGGCTTCGCTAACACTTCTGAAGCTTTAGTTGAAGAATCTCATATCGAAGCAGCAGCTGCACCAGAAGAAACAGTTGTTGAAGAAGACGCAGACGAAGAAGTTGTTGAAACTGTTGTTGCTGACGACACTGAAGTAGTCGAAGAAACTGAAGAAGTTGAAGAAGAAGCACCAGTTGAAGACGTTATTGTTGACGATGCAGAAGTTTCTGAAGAATACGTTGTACAACCAGGTGACTCCTTGTCATCAATCGCAGAACGTTACAACATCTCTGTTGAAAAATTACGTGAATTGAATAACTTGATCAGCGACTTCATCTTCAGTGGTCAGAACTTGCACTTGATCGCAACAGAAGCTGAAGAAGCAGCTGCACAAGCTGAAATCGATGCTGAAGCAGAAGTCGAAGCACAGGCTCAGGCAGAAGCAGAACAAGCTGCTAAGGAAGAGACTGAACGCGAAGCAGCCGAAGCAGCTGCACGTGCTGAAGCACAGGCTCAAGCAGAAGCAGAAGCTCAAGCACAACGTGAAGCAGAAGAAGCTGCCGCTCGTGCTGAAGCACAGGCTCAAGCAGAAGCAGAAGCTCAAGCACAACGTGAAGCAGAAGAAGCTGCCGCTCGTGCCGAAGCACAGGCTCAGGCAGAAGCAGAAGCTCAAGCACAACGTGAAGCTCAAGAAGCCGCTGCACGTGCCGAAGAACAAGCACGCGCTGAAGCAGAAGCAGCAGCCGCTCAAGCCGCTGCTCAGGCTCAACAACAAGCACAGCAAATGGCTCAACCTAGTGCAGGTGGCGTTGTCGGTACAGCAATGCAATACCTGGGTACGGGTTACGCTTGGGGCGGTAGCACACCAGGTACTGGTTTTGACTGCTCAGGTTTAGTACAGTACGTTTACGCACAACACGGTATTCAATTGCCACGTACGACTTACGAACAGGCAACAGTTGGTCAACGTATCAGCTTTGATGAAGTACAACCAGGTGACTTGTACTTCTGGGGAGACAGCCCATACCACGTAGCAATCGCTATGGGTAACGGCGACTACATCCACGCACCAAACCCACAATCCGTTGTCGAAGTATCTAACATCAACAACGGTTGGACACCAACATTCGCAATGCGCTTGTAGTCATGTCATAATAGTTTCATGTTGTATTTACCCCGATACGATACTGAATAACAGAAAGTCGAAGCAGGACGCTTCGGCTTTTTTGTATACGCTGAATGCCGAGTGATAGCGCTGTACACAATCTTTCTGATTTACGGTAGAATGTAGAGTGCGTAAGTAGCGAAAAAATGTGAAAATAAAGAATGAAGAACGAATAACGAGGTGTAAATATGCGAAAAATATTAGTCGTGGATGACGAACAAGCCATCTCTGATATTATTGCGTTTAATTTGGAAAAAGAAGGTTATGAGACTAGAAAAGCTTATGATGGTGAGGAAGCACTCGAAGTCTTCGCGGAATACCAACCGGACCTCGTCTTACTCGATGTCATGTTGCCGAAGAAGGACGGCCTCGAAGTCTGTCGTGACATTCGAAAAGTGAGCCAGGTGCCGATCATCATGTTGACGGCAAAGGGTGAAGAAATCGATAAAGTGCTCGGCCTCGAGATGGGTGCGGACGATTATATGACGAAGCCGTTCTCCAATCGTGAACTTTCTGCACGTGTGAAGGCGAACTTGCGTCGTTACACCGTGCAGACGGAATCTGCGGCCAATGCGGAAGAAGAGGGTAGCCATGAGATCGTTATCGGTAACTTGGTGATCGATGAGAATGCTTATACCGCCATCAAGGATGGACGGGAGATTGAACTCACACATCGTGAGTACGAGCTCTTACACTATCTCGCTCAGAAACTCGGGTCCGTGATTTCACGTGAAGATCTATTAGAAACGGTTTGGGGATACGATTACTACGGGGATGTGCGTACCGTCGATGTGACCATGCGTCGTCTCCGTGAAAAAGTCGAAGATGATCCCGGTCATCCAACGTTATTGATGACGCGCCGCGGTGTCGGTTACTACATGCAGGATGCCAGTGCGAAGGATGAAGACTAATGGCAGCGGAGCGTCAGAATAAACGCATCCGCTTCTTCGACTCGGTGACCTTCAAGCTCCCTGGTATTTTCGTTCTATTACTCGTTTTGATCCTGTTATTCTTCGGCGTATATTTCATGCGCGAAGTGGAGCGCGAAATTCTCGATAATTTTGACTCGCAGGTAAACAATCAGCTCGGTTTCTTAGAGGAAAGTATTCAACCATTAATGGAGCCGGATAATGAGGGGCAGTTGTCGAATGATCAGGTCGATCAGCTCAACAATACGGTGAATCGCTTCACCGTTAACAATATTATTGAAGTCCAAGTGCTCGATCCGACCGGTGTTTTGTTGGCGACAGATAATTCGGTGAACCCCGCAGCAATCGGTCAGTATGCGGGCAATCGAATGGTCGATCAGGCGATCTATTCCGGAACCCAGCTGAGCCGAGAAGTGTTCGATGAACAGCAGGGCATTCGTTTGAAGAAATACGTCGTGCCTGTCTTTTCACCAGAGAATATCAGTATGGTCAGCGGAGTTATCTCACTGACGGTTAATATCGAAAGTATTTACGATCAGGTTAATTCAATCATTATCATCTTCCTTTCGGTATCCGGGATGGCGATTTTGGCGATGATTATTATCACCGTTCTCGTTTCGCGCGGTATTACGAAGCCGATCCAAGAAGAGATGAAGCAGATTGAATATATCGCAGAAGGTGACTACTCCAAACGCATTCAGGTGCGCAGCAACGATGAGATCGGTCAGTTGGGGAATGCGATCAATTATCTGGCATACCGTATCAAGGAAGCGCGCGAGCTCACCGAATCCGAGCGCCAACGTCTCGATTCGGTCTTGAAACATATGAGTGACGGCGTGATTGCGACGAACCGTCGTAACCGTGTCATTCTGACCAATAGCCGCGCCTTAGACTTACTACAAAAAACCGAAGAAGAAGTCACCGGACGTTCGATCCTCGATGCCTTAAATCTCAAAGGCATCTATACCTACAGTGAGCTTTTGGATAATGATAAGGAAATCATGATCGATGTGCAGGATGCCAAGGGTAATGATTCGATTATTAAATGCGAATGCTCCGTGATTCAACGCGATTCCGGCTATATCAGCGGGGTTGTTTGGGTACTCACGGACGTTACCGAACGTCAGAAGATCGAAGCGGATCGCCGGCAGTTCGTATCGAACGTGTCGCACGAATTACGGACACCGTTGACGAGTGTGAACAGTTATACAGAGGCACTGCAGGACGGCGCGATTGACAATCCAGTGTTGGCGAAACGTTTCCTCGATGTAATTCAGACTGAAACGCATCGTATGATTCGTATGATTAACGACTTACTGAGCTTGTCGCGTATCGACGACGGACGCGAACAGATGAATATTGAACTATTGGATCTGAATCAACTCGTCGACCATATTCTCGATCGCTTCGATATGATTCTTCAAACCGAAGAATACAGCACGCGTGATTATATACTCAGTCGCGAGTTAAGCAATGATCCCGTTTGGATTGAAGCCGATCAGGACCATTTCACGCAGGTGATCGATAACTTGATGAATAATGCGGTGAAATATTCACCGGATGGCGGTCGTATCACCGTACGATTGATGACTACGCATAATGAAGTAATCTTGAGTATTCAGGATCAGGGGCTCGGGATTCCGCATCAGGAGATCCCTAACGTCTTTGATCGTTTCTATCGTATCGATAAGGCGCGCTCCCGCTCACAAGGAGGCACCGGACTCGGGCTCTCGATCGCCAAGGAAGTGGTTGAACTTCACGGCGGTAAGATCTGGGTCAACAGTATCGAGAATCGCGGTTCAACCTTCTACATTTCTCTACCGTATGATCCATCAGTCGGAGGAGGCGATTGGAAAGAATGAAAAAATTATGGCACCGATTAACCATGCTCATCCTCTGTTTATTAGTTGTGATGAGCTTAGCGCTGACATTTTTAATTTTTCATCGCTCCATTGTGCCTATCCGACGTAATGAGGCGGACGGTACACTGATGGCAGGCGATATTAGCGTCTTTGAAAATCAAGAAACGACGCAGTTCGAAGCGGAAGAACTGTCGACGATTTTTGGGGCGGACAGCATCGTCTACTATACGAACGGGGTGTTCGAGGAATCAATGGACACCGAACTGCTCGAAAAAATGAACGGTGGTTTACGTCAAGTGCTCAATCAACCGCTGACAGCCTCTGGAAATGAAGATAGCGTGGGAGATTTTCATCTCGCGATTGCCGATCAGAGTGATTATATTGAGATGGAGTTCTCACAAGATACGCCTTTAATTGCTTTCCGCGATGCACAGACGGATGATGAAGCCGATAATGCCTTATCGATCGATCGCACTTTTAATCGTTTGGGCTACCTTCCGAGTCGACAGGAACTGTATTTGATCAATGACATTGATGATTCGGTACTGACGTTCAATGCGCCAGCTGAGGCAGCCCAGTGGTTAGGGACGGTGACGGATCATGCGGACTCTTTCCAAGAGGTCGATCAGGCAATTTTGAAAGGCCGTACCATTTATTTGCATCGGGAGCAGCAGCGTATTCCATTGTTGCGTTACATTATGGATCAGCGTTCGAATTCGGAATTATTGAATACGTTCTTCGATACGCAGGAAGAAGTGCACGATTACAGCGATGCACAGATTTCCAGATATTATGCCGATAAACGCAATTTGACGATCGATAATAATACACTCGAAGTCGAGTATCGTAACGAAGGTGATGAGGCGCAACAGCGTGAGATCATCACAGAAGCCGAAACCAATCTTAAACGTGTACATTCTGCCGGTCAGGCTTGGCATTTCGATGATCGTGACCGCCAGTCGCAGTCGGATATTTTCAGACAGTTGATCAATGGAATTCCGATTTTCGGGGAACGTAACGTTTCGAAAATTTCGATCGCGACAGAATCGGAAAATGTGTTGAGTATTAAATTCTCCAAACTATCGGTACAAACACCGATCAGTGACTTGGCCGTGGATTATGAGCTGCCTGCCGGTAAGGATGTACTACTCGCACTTAATAGTAACGGCTACACCAATGATCAGATTGAAGATGTGACGATCGGCTATTTCTGGCAGCCGAGTACCGCTTCCGACCGTTTGATTGATCTGATTCCGACCTGGCTCGTTGCAATCGATGGCGAATATCAGACATTAGGTAATGTGATCGATTTGAATCAACGCACCGATCTGCAGACGCGAGCGACCGACAACGGCCAGACAATTGACACGAATTTAGAAAAGAAGGCGCAGTAAATTATGGATCTCAAAAAAATTAAATATCTATTTATTATTGGTTTCCTACTGTTGAACCTTTTTCTAGTGTATGTCTTGTTGGATCAGGACAGTGAGCAGTCGCTACTATCCGATGGTCAGGGGCGTTTGACGAACAGTTCGCTATCGGAAAATATCAATCTAGCGTTCGATCCGAGTGATGACGTCGCGGAGATTACGATGCGTTCGGCGCAACGTGATACATTTGAAGCGGGCGACTATGAAAATAGCGCCATTGATGAGGTAGAAACCTCACAAGACGACTATCGTCTCTCTGGTCAGATCAATGATACGTTACAGTTGTCCGGTACCGATGACAAGGATCCCTACCAGTTAAAAGCAACAGATCGTGAAGCGCTCGATGAGTGGATTCAAGCAGGCCATATTCCGTATGCGGAAGATTACGTTTTCGGTTTCTATGACCAGCAACAGGGCCGTATCTATTACGGCCAGAAAGTCGATGCTCAGCAACTATTCCTCGATCAGACGGCAGAATTGATTTTCCATGTTGATAATGAGAAACGGATCACCAGTTTTGAGATGACACACGTTTCCGATATTAAGTCGGAAGGTCCCGAACAGCCAATGGTCACCACACAGCAGGCGATCAATAATCTCTCAGTATCTGGACGTTTTGTGCAGGATCTGACGCTGTATCAGGCGAAGAGCGGCTATCAGGACATGCTTACAGTCGATGATATCGTCGTTTATCGTCCAGTCTGGTTACTGCTTGGCACCGAAAGAGATGGCAATATGAACCAGTTCTATGTGGATGGTATCAAGGGTAATATCGTGAGAAACGAAAACGATCCGAGTGAAGCGACGAATGCGGAACAGGCAGCAGAAGAAGCGAACGAAGAGATTACAGCGGATTAGGAAGGTGGGTGACAGATATGAAGAAAAAACAATGGTCAATCTTTTTAGTGTTAGTGGGATTATTTTGGTTGATACCCGCACATTTCACCGCAAATGGCGAAACGGTGGATGGCTATCAGGCAAATGTGGAAATGGCAAAAGACGGTAGCTTGAAACTGACCGAAAAAGTGACCTATACGATCGATGAGGAAGTCGATCAGCTCACCCATCGGATCGTGATGAATGACAGTCAGGAAGCGACCGACGTCTCAGTCGCGATGCAGGCGGCAGGGCAGCAGGACGCGTTTCCGTTTGCGCAGAGTACGAATACGGCGGTGGGAACGTTCAATACCACACAGCAGGGACGCGACTATCTCATTACACTCTACAACACGATGGCGAACGAAACACAGACCGTCACCTATCAGACCAATTGGCTGGCAGCTTGGGTGAAATACGATGACAAAGCAATTCTCGAATATCCTTTTTTCAGCTTGCCGTATGATCTGAGAGAAGCGCAGATTACCTTCCATTTTCCCGGCGATATTGATGTCAATCCAGAAGATTATCTCATCGAAGGCTTAGCCCACTACCAAGCCGAATGGAAAGACGATCAGACGCTTCAGGTGACGGCTTATGATGTCAAAGCGGATCAGAACGGTGAATTGATGATTGTCGCACCGACGTCATTGATTCCGGATAGCCGAACGGAAGGGCCAAAATCCAAAGGAGAGCAGATCGCACAGCATATTGCGGATGTGAATCAAGAAACGGCTGATCAGAAGCAGTGGCAGATTACGGTGAGTCGGATTATTTTCTGGGTGGTAACAGCGATTGTGGGACTGTATACCATTCTATTGTGGCATCGCAAACTACAGCACCGTCCGGCCAATGACGCATTCAACCAGTGGCAGTATCAGCAGGATGTGCAAACGCCAGCGATCCTCCCTTACATTTCACGTCGTAAGTATTCTGAACCGTCACTCTTTTGGTTACTGTTGTTCCAATTAGTGGCCGAAGAGAATATCGTGATGCGTTTCGAATATGATGCAGTGGGTAATATTTCTGATGCTTATTTCCGCGTACGCAATCGCAATACCCACACCGCACCGGAACTGTCCGTACTCCGATACATCGATCGTTTCGAAGGGGCGCAGGAAGTTTCCTATCGACAGATGGTTTACGGGAGTCGCACAGCCGAAAAACCGCAGAAAGCTTTTCGCCGTTTGATGACGACGATCAAGCGTCAACTCAAACAGCAATTACAGGAACAACAGGTCTATGATCGCTCGGGTAATCGCATCTACGCGGCGTTATGGTGGCTCGTGATGGTGATTGTTGTGGTTGGTTTGGTGAGTGCCTTCATCCTCACAACAACCGCAGGACAGGGCGTATGGCAGCCGTTGGTCTTAGTATTATGGTTGTTGTTGATGATCGTTTGGAAGATGTTCCTCTTCCCGATCTATACTGCGAACGGTATTCAATTAAAACGCCACTTCCAGCAGTATCTCGCGCAGTTACCAATGAAACAGCAGTCGATCAAAGGTTGGGCGATGGACTACGTCTACAGTTGGGCAACCAATACAAATCGTAAGCAATATGCTATGATGGATAAACTGGGGATTGTCGCTCATCATCCGACAATTAGTATGTTTGAGCCGATCCACAATAAACAACTCAAAGAACTCAATCAAAAGAAATAACACGCAACATAGGGGGCAGGATCTTTGGATACAAGTGATCAAAAAGATTTTTCAATACGGGTATCGATGCTCGCATCGAGTAGTACCGGAAATGTAACCTATATTGAGACACCAAAACAAAAATTACTCGTCGATGCCGGATTGAGCGGTAAGAAAATCGAAAATCTGCTCAGTCAGATCGACCGTAAACCCGAAGATATCGATGGCATTCTCGTGACGCATGAACACTCCGATCACGTCAAAGGGCTCGGTGTGATGGCACGCCGTTATGGGATGCCGATCTATGCGAATGGGCCGACCTGGCAGGCCATTGGTGAAAAATGCGGCAAGATCGCACCGGAACAGAAAGAAATCCTTTCTCCCGGTGAAGTATTGACGCTCGGCGACTTAGATATTTGGAGTTTCGGTGTCAGTCACGATGCCGCACAGGCGCAGTTCTACGGCTTCCAGAAAGACAATAAGCAGTTCGCCATGCTGACCGACCTCGGCTATGTCAGCGAACGCTTGGAAGGTTTCCTCAAGAACTGTGATGCCTACTTGATGGAAAGTAACCACGATGCGGATATGCTTCGCATGGGACGCTATCCATGGCACTTGAAGCAGCGTATCTTCAGTGATACCGGTCATCTTTCCAACGAGGATGCTGGGGAAGCACTGAGTGAAATGATCGGCGACAAGACGAAACGCGTCTATCTCGGTCATCTATCCGAGGAAAACAATATGAAACAGATTGCTTCGCAGACCGTCAGCAGTGTGCTTGCGGAGCATGATATCGCAGTGGGTGATGCCCTCGAACTATACGACACGGATCCCGAGGCACCGACTGCACTCTACACACTGTAAACAACGTACAAAGAGGCGTTCAGCGCCTCTTTTATTTTAAAGTTTCGGTTAAGTATTGGCGAAAAATGCCGGAAGCGATCGCTTTTTAATCGAAAATGTGTAGAATAAGAAAGTAGAAATCTTCAATGAGGGGGAGAGCCACATGGCAGATTCGAATCGTAATACTGAGCCTGAAAAACAAACAGATGCTCAACACTCAGAAACAACAGAACAATCAATGAACCAAAACAATAATCAAGATAAAAAACAAAAGAAGAATGACGTTAAACAGTGGACACCGGCATTAATCGGGGCACTGCTCGGTGTGGTACTGGTCGGCGGTGGCGGTTACGCTGTCGGACACTATACGCAGCCGAACATGCCATCGGAAGAAAAAATCGATCAGCTCATTGCCGATCGTTTGAAGAATAACCAAAACGGCAGTAACGGCGGCAACAGTCAGAGTGTCGCGCTCGATGTGACAACGGATGTTTCAAGTATTGTCGATCGCGTCAGCGGTGCGGTCGTTTCAGTTGAAAACCTCTCCGAAAACCGCGATGCCTATGATCTCTTCAGTTTCGTACGTCCAGACGGCAATAGCGATAACAACAACGGTGAAACTGACTATCAGACGGCATCTGAAGGTAGTGGGGTCATCTACAAGGTTGAAAATGGCAACGCCTATATCGTCACCAACAATCACGTAGTTTCCGGTAGTGATGCGTTAGAGGTTATCTTGGCAGATGGCGAACAGACCCGTGCGGAATTAGTCGGTACGGATCCATGGACGGATTTAGCGGTTATGAAGATTCCTGAAGAATACGCCAAATCAGTGGCTGACTTTGGGGACAGTAATTCACTCAGAGTCGGTGAACCTGCGATTGCGATCGGTTCGCCACTCGGATCTGATTTCGCATCGACTGTCACGACCGGGATCATCTCTGGTTTAGATCGTCAGGTGCCTACCGATATCGATGGCGATGGTCGTTCAGATTGGACGGCTACAGCGATTCAAACCGACGCTGCCATCAACCCAGGAAACTCCGGTGGGGCGTTAGTGAACTCATCCGGTCAGTTGATCGGGATCAACTCGATGAAGATCTCGAGCGATAAGGTTGAAGGGATGGGCTTTGCAATTCCAATCAATGAAGCGCGCGGTATCATCGAACAGCTCGAAGTGAACGGACGTGTGATCCGTCCAGCGCTCGGTATCAGCATGATGAGTCTCTACCAAGTGCCGTTGAGAGAACAGGAGAGCGTCCTCAACTTGCCGCAGGACATCAAGAACGGTGTCGTTATCCGCAACATTCAGGCCGGATCACCAGCCGAAAAAGCTGGCTTACAGGACTACGACGTGATTACACAGGTTGATGGCGAAGAAGTCAAAGACGCACGTCAATTGCGTCAGAAACTCTACAGCCAGGATAGTAATGCAACGATTAAGTTGACGCTTTACCGTGAAGGTAAGGAAGAGACCGTTGATGTCAAGCTTGAACCGATGCAGCAGGAAGCAACTGGTCAAGCGAATTAATGTTAATGATCAATGAAGTGACACCCGAGCCATATGACTCGGTTTTTTATTTGTACACAGTTGTGGAATAATAATACACAGATTTGATTGTGAATCCACAGAAAATGGGATGAAAATACCAAAATCGCATCAGATCAAGGTTAAAAGTTAATCACAGGTGTGCATAACTTGTGGTGAAATTGTGGATAATGTGGATTATTTATGAAAATATTTATGAAAATGCGTCGGAATAGGACTTTTAATCCACAGTTGTTGATAACCCTGTGCATAAATCATTGTGAAGAAAATAAGAGAGGGAGTAAAATGAAAATACGCTTGATTGTCGTGGGAAAATTGAAGGAAAAATACCTCAAGCAAGGGATTGCGGAGTATAGTAAACGCCTGAGTCGCTATACTAAATTCGAAATTGTAGAGGTGAAGGATGAGCCGACGCCTGAGAATGCGAGCGAAAAGGAAGAGATGCAGATTAAGGATGTGGAGGGGGAACGTATCCTCAACGCCATCAAACCGAGCGATAAGGTGGTGCTCCTCGCACTTGATGGGAAGCTCATGACTTCTGAACAATTCGCGAAAGAAATCCAGGACAGTATGACGTACGGACAGAGTACGATTGACTTTATTATCGGCGGTTCGCTCGGAACGTCAGAAGCCGTCAATCAGCGCGCGGACGTTAGGGTCTGTTTCGGAAAAATGACTTATCCACATCAGCTCATGCGACTGATTTTAACGGAACAGGTCTATCGTGCGTTCCGCATCATGAACAACGAACCGTATCATAAATAAAAGCTGACAAAAACGCACGCGTCATTTTAGGCACGTGCGTTTTGTTTTGGTTAATTATTGAAAGATGCTAATAATGCTGTTCCAGATGTCCTGGAAGATTTGAACGATGCGATCCCAAATACCGTTAATTTCTTGTTTTTGGGAGTCATCGAGGTCGTTCCACGCTTGTTGCGCTTTGTCAGCGATGTCGTTACCAGCGCTACGAATGCGGTCACCTAATTGGTTCAAGGCATTCTTCTGCTCGTCTGATAATTCGATTTCGCTGAAGCGTTGCATCAATTGTTGAATCTGTGCGATGTTTTCATCACTCAATACGTTGTTCAAGTTGTAGTTATTCACAACGTTATTCACAATGACTTGGATCTGGTCGATGGAGATATCGCCACCGTTTTGGTCCTTGAATTCTTGGATCTGACCTTTGATGTCGGCGATCGCTGCGTTCAAGTTTTCGTCAGAGTAACCGTCTTTATCTTGGTTCTCTTCGGTAATCTGTGCAGCGGTTTCCAATTCATCCTGAGCGACTTCGACGGATTGTTGATCGAGTGCGTGTCCAGATGATGCAAAGGCTTTGTAGACACCAGCGAGGGCACCAGAACCATCGACAGGGACAGCAGATGCGACGTCGATGTTCACGTCAACCGCACCAGCTGTAATTGCCGCATTCTCGTATTGACGCGGTGTAATGGCGGTAATCGTATCAGGTGTTAAAATGTTCA
This sequence comes from Aerococcus vaginalis, assembly GCF_053762225.1. Taxonomy (NCBI): domain Bacteria; kingdom Bacillati; phylum Bacillota; class Bacilli; order Lactobacillales; family Aerococcaceae; genus Aerococcus; species Aerococcus vaginalis. The sequence goes on along the minus strand of NZ_JBSMYC010000003.1, from coordinate 73,713 downwards.
CCGTCACGCCACCGTTGTTGTTAGCCGGTGTAATATAAGATGACGAGTACACTTGATTATATGGATAGTTGTCGTGAAGTAAGTCATTCAATTCGTTGATGCGAACTTGAATTTCTTCCGTACCGTTTTCTACCTTCAACAAGCGCTTGGTTTCGTCAAATTGTGATGCAGTCAAACTCTCACCGTACGTAAACATCGGCTGAATTTGGACTTTATCGGCCTTAACGACAGGTGAAACGATCATGGCGAACAATGCCACCAACCCGATGAGCCATGCGAACCGACGACTGCGATGATTGGTTTGTGTCATCATCATAACCTCCTTTTAGTTTTCCTGTTGAACCCGTGTCCAACCACTTATAGTATATCATGGATTGTATTTTTAAAGGTTAGGAATTCCTTAGCAAAACCTTAAGAAGACATTAAGAAAACCGCACATCCTAGGACGTGCGGTTTCAGTTGAAATCGTTAATGATTATTTAGCGTAATCGACATTCTGGAAGTATTCATTCTTCGCATTCCACAGGAGATACTCGTGAACATCGTTGTCGGCGAGCGCGTCGATCTGATCCTGAACGGCTTTTTCATCATAGGTCATGTACGTACCGCTCGGGAGATAGTCTGCGGTGAACGACTGTAACCACGGACGCGGCTTGTGCGTTTGGTCGCCGTCGAGTTCACTGAGGACGGCTTTTTCGACTTGAATGTATTCATTGACGACACCGTACGGCTCTAAGTCCGGTGCATCGAACCCGAAGTCGCCTGCCTGCCAGTGACTCGGATAGATCATTCCGGAAATACGGTCAACGTTATCGGCCATCCAGAGGTAGTTCTGACCGATACCCGGTGCACTCTTCGCCGTCGCTACGTATCCGAACAAGTCGGCAGAAATCTGTACGCCGTAGCTTCGGAGTTCTTGATTCGCATATTTTAAGAAATCAGCGATCGCATGCTGGCGTGCTTCAACGCTATCCTTACCGTATTCGGCGTAGTCTCCCATATCGTAATCGAGATCAGTCGCTAGACCTTCGAAACCTTCAGGGAAGCGGACGTAGTCGAACTGAATATCTTGGAAACCGAGTTGTGCGGCACCTTTTGCGACTTCGACGATGTATTTCCAGACATCTTTATTGAAAGGATTCAAGAAGCTCTGACCACCTGCATCTTGCCAGACGTTACCGGAACTATCGCGAAAACTCCAATCTGGATGGTCTTCAACGATCGTGTTGTCTTTGAACGTCGTAATACGGGCGATCGGATAGATCTGATCCTGTTCGAGACGCTTCAACATCTCTTTACCATCGAAGGTTTTATCGACGTTATTTTGGATTTCAGGATTATCGACATCGAGGTCGGTGGCGATGGACCCCCAGTCACTCTTCACGTCGATAACGACACTGTTTAAGCCAGTGTTGGATACTAAGTCGAGGTTGCGCTCTAAGACTTCAGGAACACCCATACCGTAAGCGGAGAGATAGATTCCCTTCACACCATCTTCAGGGTAAGCGATATTCACATCATTCGGATGATAGAATTTTGTCGGTTTTTGATCTGGCACTGCTAGCAGGGGTTCTTCATTGACCGCAATCTCTGTTTCAGAGAGTGAGCTAGCGCGCGGCGTATCCGCAGGTTTTGGTCCAATCAGGCGATTAGAGATTGGATTTTCTGTCGCGAAGACAACCGCAGTAATCAGTGCCAAGATTAACAGCACGGGAATTAAGACATGCCACCACACAATCGGGCGCTTTTGTTTCTGCTGTTTCGGTTGTGTCTGACGCGGTGGTTTTTTGGTATTTGTCGGTTTCGACTGCTGTGATTTCGTCGGTCGTGGTTGCTTACCGTTCGGACGCAGCGGTTTCTGATGACGACGCGGTGGACGTGGACTATTCTGATTAGGCATCCTGAGCTTCCTCCTCACGTGCGATCGCATCTCTCAGATTGTCGATCTTTTTCTGTAGTTTCTTGAGTTGTTCTTGAACATCTTTGTGCTTGGTATTCAACGTTTGAATAGTGTCCTCAAACGTTGCAGCGGTCGCTTCATCACCAGCGAGCGACTGGTAATACTTCTGTTCTTCGTCGAGTAGAGAACGGTAATTCTTTAAATAATCCTCGATCGCGCGAATGGTATCACGAGAAGTGGATTTGAACATCGAATTCTGACTCTGTACTTGTTCCGTTGTTTCTTTTAACGCCTGCAAATTTTCGTTGGCATTAGCCACAGCGTCTAGGCGTTCATTGAGGTTCTTGTAGACACGTGCATTCTCGCGCCCCAATGTTTCCAGTTCAGGATTGGATTCAATATCCGCTTCGAAATCCTGCTGTAGCGTTTGTTCGTTTGCTTGAATATAGTTGATTTGCTGGGCAATTGTATCGATATCTGAATGCATATCGCCGCTTTTTAGTGCGCCACATGCGCCTAGGAAGAGCGTCGACATACCGATTAATAAAAGCAGTCGTTTCTTCATAATATCTCCCTTATTAAAAAAACTAGTCGTTCTCCAATATAACGAAATATTGTGAAACAGTAAAGAAATAGCGCCGTCACGTGCGATAATTAAACGAAAATTTAAACAATCGATCGTCCTTCAAAAGATACTGACAATATAGGGCACATCATGCTATACTTAACGGAAGTTTTAATAATGAGAGAAATATCTCTTTTTACTGACAAAGGCATACTGAAATGGCTTGAATAAAGTGAGGTAGAGAGTGACTCTTTTTGTATGTCAATTTTTAGAAAGGAAACCAGACATGGCAGTACAAAAGAAGAAAAAGCGCAGTTTTCCGACCGCGCTGACGGTATTATTCATTGTTTTTGTCTTCGCATCATTACTCACAGCGATCATTCCGGCGGGTTCGTATGCCAAGCTCGCGTATGATGCAGAGAGTGAAATATTTGAAGTGACACAGCCGAATGGCGAGACAGAGAACCATCCGGCAACTCAAGAAACACTCGATGAATTCGGGGGTTCTGGGAGTTTAGATAAGTTTTTGGACAGCAGTATCAACAAAGCCGTCGCGATTCTTGATACGTACGAATAGGTCGATCAACAACCGCAAGGCATCAAAGAATTTCTACAAGCGCCGATCAGCGGGGTGTACGACAGTATCGACATCATTCGGTTTCGCCGAGGAAATCATCGCCTTGTTCCCAATCCTCATGCCATTCTTCCTCACCGCGGGATATGATGTGATGACCTGTATCGCGACAGTGTACCTGGACTCGATGATCGGAACGATGTATTCGACCATTAATCCCTTCTCAGTTGGTATTGCCTCGAATGCGGCAGGGATCAGTCTGAATGAAGGTCTCGGTATTCGAAGCATTGCCTTACTGCTCGGTGTCATCATCTCCATTATTTACGTTCTTCGTTACGCGAAAAAGGTTAAAGAGGATCCATCTAATTCGATCTGTTACGACCAATATGAGGAGCACCAGGCCGAATTTCAGCAAGATGATCCAGCTAACCTCGAATTTACGCGTCCGATGAAATTAACGCTATTGACCTTTGCGATCACATTCTTAATCCTCATCTGGGGCCTCGTGATGTATCAATGGTTGTTCGACACGATGACCGCACTCTTCCTCGCCAGCTCCATCGTGATGATCTTCGTCTCTGGACGCGGTATCGATGCCTACGTCAGCGGCGCTGCTGACATGCTGAGTGTGGCACTCGTTATCGGGGTAGCATGCGGGGTCAACATCGTTCTCGAACAGGGAATGGCATCCGACACGATTCTCTACTTCTTCAGTAATATCGTGAACAACATGAATCCAATCTTGTTCATTGTCTTCATGTTGTTGATCTTTATCGTGCTCGGGTTCTTCATCTCATCTTCATCCGGACTCGCGATGCTTTCGATCCCAATCATGGCACCACTCGCTGCACCAGTCGGCGTTTCAACTGCTGCGATCATTTCCGCCTACAACTTTGGTCAGGGACTCATCGCTTTCATTGCGCCAACCGGATTGATTCTCGCATCACTCGCGATGGTTAATATTACCTATGACCGCTGGGTGAAATTCATCTGGCCATTGATGGGCATGATCGGAGCGCTCAACTTAGGGATGTTGATGGTTCAAGTGCTTATCGGCTAAGTCTTAAATAAACGTTAAACCGTACGTGCTATTGGTTATCTGATTTCAAAAAATGCTATAATGGTTTATTGAGATAATGTAATGGTGAATCAAGGAGGTTATTAGACACATGATCAGTCCTTTTTACTTTTTTGATCCGACAATGATTTTCATCCTGATCGGTATGATTATTTCTGGGATTGCCAGTTGGAATGTGAATCGGACATTCAATCAGTACGATCAGTACACCAATAACGCGGGCTACAACGGGACAGATGTTGCGGAAGAGCTGCTACAAGCAGCCGGCATTACGGATGTTCGCGTCAGTCAGGTTGGCGGTAACTTGAGTGATTACTATGATCCACGCAATAAGCAGTTGAAGCTCTCACAGTCAACCGCACGTGCGACGTCAATCGCCGCAGTCGGTGTGGCTGCCCACGAATGTGGTCACGCCATGCAGGACGCCGAAGGTTATTTCTTCCTGCGTTTTAGAAATAGTCTCGTACCGCTCGTGAACTTTGGGACGCAGTCATCCTGGATCATCCTCATGCTTGGGGTATTGCTCGGTTGGAATCAGACCATGATCAACATCGGTATCGTTTTATTCTCACTCGGTTTCGTCTTCCAAGTGTTGACCTTGCCAGTGGAATTCAACGCTTCTCGCCGTGCGATGAAGGTGTTGGAATCAGAAGGCATCTTAGCAGAAGATGAATTACCATATGCGCGCAAAGTACTCAGAGCGGCGGCGTTGACATACGTTGCGGCAGTCTTTGCTAGCCTATTGTCACTGCTTCGTGTTGTGGTGCTGTTTGGGAATAACGACCGCCGTTAATTTAATGACTAAACAAAAAACTGCCGTGCGCATCGTTGTGATGTGTCCGGCAGTTTTTGTATGGGTTAGGTTGATAATATTAGTATTGTTTCAAGTAGCGGTCGAGTTCCCACTGAGTGACTTGTTGCTGGTAGTCTTTGTACTCGATATCTTTCGCTACTAAGAAGTTCGAAGTGATATGTTTGCCGAGTGAGGCTTTGATGGTTTCATCACCTTTTAGTGCGATGACTGCTTCACCGAGTGAACGTGGGAGCTGGCGAATGTTAGCTTGTTCGAGGTCGGTATCTGACATAGTGTAGATATTGTCGCCAACTTCATCCGGTACAGGGATGTTGTTTTCGATACCGTCTAATGCCGCACCGATGCAGGCAGCCATGACGAGATATGGGTTCGCACTTGGATCGATGGAACGGATTTCGACACGTGTGGATTCACCACGAGCAGACGGCACACGCAAGAGCGGTGAGCGGTTCTGCGTTGACCAAGCGATGTAAACTGGCGCTTCGTAACCAGGAACGAGACGCTTGTAGGAGTTGACGATTGGGTTACCAACTGCCGTAATCGCTTCAGCATGTGCGAGTAGCCCCGCCATCACCTGATAACAGAGGGTCGAGAGCCCTTGTTCCTTCGATTCATCGTAGAAGGCGTTACCTTTCTCTGTGAATAGGGAGAGATTACAGTGCATTCCAGAACCAGCGATATTTCCGATCGGCTTCGGCATAAAGGTTGCGTGTAAGTTGAAACGACGTGCGATGGTACGAACGATCAATTTGAAGATCTGAATTTTATCGCAGGCTTCAACGGCTGACGCATACTTAAAGTCGATTTCGTGCTGACCGGATGCGGCTTCATGGTGGGAAGCTTCGACTTCAAATCCGAGTTCCTCCAATGTTAAGACGACTTCACGACGAACGTTTTCTGCCTGATCGACAGGCGCGAGGTCGAAGTAATCGCCGTAGTCGTTCAACGTTGTGGTCGGTTCACCGTGTTCATCCAACTTGAACAGGAAGAATTCAGCTTCCGGTCCGAGATTGAAGTCAGTAAACCCATTGTCGTGTAATTTCTTCTCCATACGCTTCAAATTACCACGCGGATCGCCCGGGAACGGCTTACCGTCAGGTAGATAGATATCGCAGAGTAACATGGCGATAGAGCGGTCGTCACTCGCCATCCATGGGAAGACGAGGAACGTGTCTAAATCAGGGACGAGATACATATCCGATTCTTCGATACGAACGAAACCTTCGATCGATGACCCATCGAACATGAGCTTATTGTCGAGTGCTTTGTCCAACTGACTGATCGGAATTTCCACGTTTTTGAGTGTGCCGTTCACATCAGAAAAAGCGAGACGCACGTAATGTACGTTCTTTTCCTGACATTGTTTGCGGATATCGTCGGCTGTGAAATGTTTTTCCATAAGTGACCTCGTTTCTAACATTAAAATCAAGAGAAAAAGTCCAAGTCCCTCTCTGATGTTATAAAATGTAACACAAAAATTTAACGAGTGAAAGCAGAAATTCTTTGATCGAAAAAATTGATCAAATGTTATCGGACTCATTGAAAATATGACCTTCAAAACTGGCTAAAATGGATAGAAATTTATCCATAGAGAGAAGGAATCATGATGAAGCGAGGGAAAAGATTATTTGTTCTGTTATTTTCAGTTGTTGTTTTAGTCACACTTACAGCGTGCGGCTTATCAAATAATGCAACGGTCAAAATCGGCTTAGTCGGTGACCAACAAGATGAATGGGAATATGTGAAGGATGTATTGAAAGATCAGGGAATTGATCTGGAACTGGTTAAATTTACGGACTATGTGTCGCCAAATCAAGGACTCGCGGACGGCTCGTTGGATTTAAATTCATACCAACACAGTGCCTATCTAGAGAGCTGGAATGAGGAATATGGTGATGATCTCATCAGCCTCGGATACTCGCATTTTCCACCAATGGCGATATATTCCGATCAAGTGACTTCACTCGATGATTTGCCGGAGGGGTCGACAGTCACGTTACCAAATGACAAATCGAATGAAGCACGTGGATTACAAGTGTTAGAAAAAGCCGGCTTAATTAAATTAGATCCAGAGGTAGCATTCCCAACGGCAGCTAACGATGTCATTGAGAATCCGAAGAATTTGAACTTGCGACCGATTGAAGCGAAGCAATTACCGCAAACGAAGTCTGATCCAAAAGTCCAACTCGCTGTCATCACCAATAATTATGCGATTGAGGCGGGACTATCCATTAGTGATGCCGTTTTTGTAGAACCAGACGAGGGTACTGAACTATACTGGAATGTGATTGCTGCACGCGCCGAAGATAAAGACAATGAAACGTATAAAAAGGTTATTGATGCGTTCCAGACGAAGGAAACGGCGGAAATTATCAAAGAATCTTCACAGAATAACCGCATTCCTGTATTTGATTATTAGGAAATAATGTGATGATCGTTAAAATTGATCATTCATGATCGTATTTAGCATAAAACACCTCTGAAAAACACTATAGAATGACTACACAATATCAAAAGAGAGAAGGAACGCTCATGAAACGCAAAAAGCAATTGTTATTCACCTTATTAACCGCCCTTACCGTATTTGTTTTGACCGCTTGTGGCTTGGCAGGTGGCGACTCAGCCACTGTTAAAGTCGGTGTGGTTGGCGATCAGCAGGAAGCATGGGAACACGTGAAGGACGTCGTGAAAGATCAGGGGATCAATCTCGAAATCGTGAAGTTCACAGACTACGTTTCACCTAACCAAGGGCTCGCTGACGGTTCATTGGATATCAACGCGTATCAGACGGTTCAATATCTGGACAACTGGAACGAAGAATATGGCGATGACTTAGTGAGCATCGGTGACACTCACGTTGAGCCGATGGGATTGTATTCGGATAAGATCGAGTCACTCGATGATCTTGAAGACGGTGCAACCGTGACCCTGCCAAACGACAAGACAAACGAAGCGCGTGGCTTGCATGTTTTGGAAAAAGCGGGTTTGATCAAGTTGAATCCGGATGCACAATTCCCAACCGTTGCAGATGACGTGATCGAAAATCCGAAGAACCTTGTATTACAACCGATCGAAGCGCAACAGGTGCCACAAACACAGTCCGATCCAAAAGTACAGCTCGCAGCTATCAACAATAACTATGCCATTGAAGCGGGGTTATCCATTACGGATGCGGTTTACGTTGAACCGAGCGAAGGAACCGAACCGTTCTGGAACATCATTGCGACACGTGCTGCCGACAAAGATAACGAAAACTACAAGAAAGTCGTCGAAGCTTTCCAAACAAAAGAAACCGCAGATATCATCAAAGAGGCTTCCAAAGATAACCAAGTACCAGTCTTTGATTATTAAGCCTTCAACGATCCTCCTAGCATGAAAACGTACGGTCACGCCGTGCGTTTTTTGTTATGATGGAGGAACGAAAAGTAGAGGAGGAACATAACATGCGTGTCACGATTTTTTGTGGGCATCCAGAAATCGAAAATTCAGCGAGCCATCAATTCCTGAAGACAAGCGTACCAAAAGCGGTAGATTATATAGCAATCGAAAAATCACCGACAGCTGAGCAGATTCAAGACTATCAACAGCAGTTTCTCGCGTCGGATCGTGTATTTCTAGAGTTTCCGCTCTATTGGTATCAGGCGCCGGGAATGATTTCCGAGTGGTGTGAGGCGGTATTCGATGAAACGTTCACACGTCAGCTCAGACAGATGGATGCAGCGAAAGATTTCGGTGTCATTATTAGCGTTGGTCAACCGGAAGCCGCTTATCGAGCGGGGGGACGCGAGGGATTCAGCCTGTCTGAGATTCTGAAACCGTTCGAAGCAATCGCACACCACTTCCATTTCAATTATGTCGCGCCGTTTGTCCTCTCCCAATACATGTACATGACGGATGAGGCGCGTCGTGAGAAACTGGTCGCTTTCCACCAGCACCTTCTCTTGGATCGCCAGCCCTCTTTCCAACAAAAAGCCACGCAGATACTCGATCACATCGATGCGTTGGATGATGAAGTGCTCGGTGATCAGGCCATGATTGCGAGTGCTTTCACGACAGCGATGCAGGATCAACTCGAACATCTCGATGACTTACGCGAAGAGATTAAATGGCAGGAGGCGGGAGAATGAGCGAGACAAACGATTGGCGCAGAGACTTCCTCGAACGTGCGAAACAGCAAGCGAATGACTACGAAACCATCGCCTATCTCGAAGCGGCCGAGCGTCTCATTCAGGAACTCGACCGAAGAATTAAACAGGCGGAGGGCGAACTCGATGGCATGATGTGGAACCACGAAGAATGGTAGCCATGCTTGATTGACAAGATTCTGACAGATTACGTATACTTGACACATTGAATAATGAAAGGCGGAACATACATGAGTAATATAATTGATGAGCTAGAATGGCGCGGTGCAATCAATCAGCAGACGGATGCCGAAGGATTGTACGACTATATCGAGAAGCATGATATTACCTTGTATTGTGGTGTCGATGCGACAGGGGATTCCTTGCACATTGGTCACTTGATTCCGTTTATGATCCTCAAACGTTTCCAACTTGCGGGTCATCACCCAATTATTTTGATCGGTGGATTGACCGGTGCAATCGGGGATCCTTCCGGCAAAAAACAAGAACGTAAACTACAATCGATCGAACAAGTTAAACATAATGCGGATAAATTGACCGCCCAGATGAAGAAACTCTTCATGCGTAACGAGGGTGACTTCCAAATGGTCAATAACTTTGACTGGTCAGCAGGTATGACGCTATTGGAATTCTTGCGTGACTACGGAAAATTATTCAACGTCAATACCATGTTGAATAAGGAAATCGTCGCTTCCCGTTTGGAGGTGGGGATTTCTTACACCGAATTTACTTACCAGATCCTCCAGTCGATCGACTTCTTACACCTTTACCAAGAAAAGGATGTTAGACTTCAGATCGGTGGTGCAGATCAATGGGGAAATATCACGGCAGGTATCGACTTGATCCACAAGGTGGAAGGTAGCGATGCGCCGGCATACGGTCTAACGATTCCGTTACTCTTGAAATCAGACGGCACTAAATTCGGTAAAACAGAAGGCGGTGCAGTTTGGTTAGATCCAGAGAAGACTTCACCGTACGAATTCTACCAATTCTGGGTGAACCAGCTCGACAGCGACGTCATTCGCTACTTGAAATACTTCACTTTCCTCACAAAGGATGAAATCGACGCGCTCGCTGAAAAAGTCGAGAACGAACCGTGGAAACGTGAAGCACAGAAACGTCTCGCAGAAGAGATGACACGCTTCATTCACGGTGAAGAAGGTTTACAGGAAGCGTTGACGATTACGGAGGCATTGTTCTCTGGTGACATCAAGTCCTTGACCGCGAGTCAGATCAAGGAAGGCTTCGGCAACATGCCGGGCGCTACCGTACCGCGCGAAACAACATCACTCGTCGACTTCCTCGTGAACTACGGCGTATCTTCATCCAAACGCCAAGCGCGCGAAGATATTACGAACGGTGCTATCGCGTTGAACGGGGAGCGTATCACAGACACTGATTTCGAAGTGACTGCTGATCAAGCGATCGAAAACCAATACTTCGTCGTCCGTCGCGGGAAGAAGAAATATTTCTTGATGACCTTAACAGACAACGATTAATCAACTAACAAAAGTCGAGAGTACATTCTCGGCTTTTTTTCGTGAAAAATGATCGCCAGCGAACGATAATCCATGCTGTGTCGGCGTGACAGTATGCTATAATTTGACTATCGTATATCAGAGAAAGGGGCACTCATTCGTGGCTGACAAAAAAACTTATTATTTAACAACACCGATCTACTATCCAAGCGGTAAATTACACATCGGTAATACCTATACAACGGTGATTGCGGACACCATCGCCCGCTACAAACGTTTGACGGGTTATGACGTGTTCTTCCTCACAGGAACGGACGAGCACGGACTGAAGATTGAACAGAAAGCCGAAGAAAAAGGCGTCACTCCGAAAGAATACGTCGACGAAATGGCTGTCGGCATCAAAGAACTCTGGAAAACGATGGGCATCTCCTACGACAAATTCTTACGTACGACGGATGACTACCACGAAAAAACCGTTCAGAAGATCTTTGAATATTTAGTTGAAAAAGGCGATATCTACCTCGGTGAATATGAAGGGTGGTACTCCGTATCAGACGAAGAGTACTTCACGGAATCACAATTGGCAGAAGTCTACCGTGATGATGACGGTAACGTGATCGGTGGGGTCGCACCATCCGGACACGAAGTTGAACTCGTGAAGGAAGAGTCCTACTTCTTCAAGATGAGCAAGTATGCGGATCGTCTGCTTAAATACTACGAAGAACATCCAGACTTCATTCAACCAGAAGTTCGTAAGAAAGAAATGATCACGAACTTCATCAAACCGGGACTCGAAGATCTCTCCGTCACACGTACCAGTTTCGACTGGGGAATTCCAATTCCATCTAATCCGAAACACGTGGTTTACGTCTGGATCGACGCATTGGTGAACTATATCACCGCACTCGGCTTCTGGCAGGACGACGACACCAACTATCAGAAATTCTGGCCAGCCGATCTCCACATCGTAGGTAAGGAAATTGTACGTTTCCACACCATTTACTGGCCAATTCTCTTAATGGCACTCGACTTGCCATTGCCGAAACAAGTCTTCGGTCACGGTTGGCTCTTGATGAAAGACGGTAAAATGTCTAAATCTAAAGGGAACGTCGTCTACCCAGAAATGTTAGTGGAACGCTACGGCTTGGACGCAGTACGCTACTACCTCGTTCGCGAAGTCCGCTTCGGTCAGGACGGTGTCTTCACCCCTGAAAACTTCATCAACCGCATCAACTACGATCTCGCCAACGACCTCGGTAACTTGTTAAACCGTACCGTATCCATGATCAACAAATACTTCGATGGTCAGGTGATCGGCTACGATGGTGAATTAACACCGGAAGATGAAGCACTCGAAGCAGTCATCAAAGAAAGTGTCGCTGCTTACCGTGCAGGTATGGATAACTTACAGTTTACGGACGCTTTGGATAACGTGTGGAAGATTATTACCCGCACCAACAAGTACATCGACGAAACCACGCCTTGGGTACTTGCGAAGAACGAAGACGACAAGGACAAACTCGCTGATGTTATGTATCACCTCGTCGATGCATTGCGTATCGTTGCGATCTTGATTCAGCCGGTCCTAATCGAAACGCCAAAACAGATTTTTGAACAATTAGGTCTCGACTTCGAAGCGGAAAACTCTGCGCTGGATCAGGCTGAAATTGGTCTATATCCTAAAGGCACGCAGGTTGTTTCTAAAGGTGTACCGATTTTCCCACGTCTCGATACGGAAGAAGAGGTGGCCTACATCCAGAGCCAGATGACGGTAAACCCCGCGAACGAAGAAGTCGCAGATGACTGGGATCCGGAAGATACCGAATGGCTCGACGCTGACCTCAAAGCGATCAAGTACGATGACTTCGACAAAGTAGAACTCCGTGTTGCTGAAGTTAAAGATGCAGATACCGTCGAAGGTGCGGATAAGCTCTTGAAATTCCGTCTCGACGCTGGCGATAACCAGGATCGTCAAATTCTCTCCGGTATCCGTCAGTGGTATCCGGACCCATCCGCATTGATTGGGAAGAAAGTTATCATTGTGGGTAACTTGAAACCGCGTAAAATGCGTGGTGAAATCTCTCAAGGGATGATCCTTTCAATCGAAGATGGCGATGATGTTCGCGTTGTGATTGTTCCAGATAACTTGCCGAACGGTAGCCGTCTTGGGTAAACTAAATACGAATAAGCACTGAAAACCGGGCGTTTGTTCCGGTTTTCGTTTTATCTAAGGAGAATTAATCAGAAAATGTTATTTGATACGCATACGCACTTTAACGCGCACGATTTCGATGAAGACCGCGAGGAAGTCATACAAAGCGCACGCAATGCCGGAGTATCTGGGATGAACATTATCGGTTTCGACACCGATACCTTGCCCGGTGCGCGCGAACTCGTCCACCAAAATAAAGACATGGTCGCATCGTACGGCTGGCACCCGGAAGTTGCTGGGGACTATAATGCTGAAATTGAGAAAATGCTAGAAGAATATCTCGACTCGGAAAAGGTCGTGGCGCTCGGTGAATTCGGCCTCGACTATCACTGGGAGGCGGCACCGCATGATGTTCAGGAACGTGTCATGCGTCGTCAGATTGCGATGGCGCGCGAACGTCATCTGCCGATTATCATCCACACACGCGATGCGAACGACGATACCTATCGCATTTTGAAAGATGAACACGTCGAAGAGATCGGCGGAACCATGCATACGTTCGGTGATGACCCAGAATGGGCGAAGAAATTCCTCGATCTCAACATGCACATTTCATTCAGTGGGGTACTAACGTTCAAGAAATCAAAAGCCATCAGAGAAGCAGCTAAAATCGTGCCGGCTGATCGTCTCTTGATCGAAACCGATTCACCGTACCTCTCACCTGAACCGAAACGTGGTAAACGCAATACGTCAGCTAACGTGCGCTTCGTCTGCAACTTGCTCGCTGACCTTCGTGATACCAGCTATGAAGACATCGCAGCACTGACGTACAAGAATGCTTGCGATCTGTTCAAGATTTACTACGACGAGGAGAAAGGATTTGTCCGAAACGATGACTGAGAAGCCGAAAATCCGCGAAGTGATCGTTGTTGAAGGGCGAGACGATACGCGTCGCCTCTTGGAATTGTACGATGTGATGACGATCGAAACGCGTGGTTCCGCCTTATCCGATGAAGTGCTCGAAGAAATTGAAATGGCGGCCGATCGCTTTGGGATTATTATTTTTACTGATCCGGACGTTTCAGGAACAAAACTCAGACGCAAGATCGCTGACGTCGTTCCAGAAGCGAAGCACGCCTTTCTCACGTCGGAAGAAGCCAGACCGGCGCATCAGGGGAGTCTCGGTGTCGAACATGCCTCAGATGCAGCCATACAGCGCGCACTCGCTGACGTCTACGATGTCATTTCACCAGACGATCGCCTCGTTCCCGCACCGACGACACAACAGCTCTATCACTTGGGGCTCTTAGGGCTACCCGACGCACAACGCCGTCGCGATTACCTCTGTGAGGCGCTGCATATCGGGCATACAAACGGCAAACAGTTGGCGAAACGCCTCTATCTCTTCCAGATTGAATGGGCGAAAGTAGAGGCTATCATGGCACATTACGACGAGGGGGTTGATGCATCATGAAACCACAGAAATATATCGCGACACCATCACGAACGAATGCAATTCTTTCGCGCTATGACTTAGATGCAAAGAAGAGTTTGGGGCAGAATTTCTTGATGGAACCGCAGATTTTGATCGATATGATCGAAGCAGCCGGAGTCGATCGGGAGACCAACGTGATTGAAATCGGTCCGGGGATCGGCGCTTTGACTGAAATGCTCTGTTTGAACGCACATCAAGTGCTCGCCTATGAAGTCGATCAGCGTCTCCTTCCCGTACTCGAAAACGAACTCGCTGACTTCGACAATCTCACCGTGAAACATCAGGACATCCTCAAAGCCGATGTCGCTACGGATATTCAAGAACAATTCGATCCCGGACGGCCACTCGCTGTCGTCAGCAATTTGCCGTATTACATCACGACGCCGATCATTTTCCACTTGTTGGAGGCGACGGATAAGATCGACACGTTCGCATTGATGATGCAGTCGGAAGTTGCCGATCGATTGACCGCAGAACCCGGCAGCAAAGCGTACGGCTCGCTCACAGTGATCATGAACTACTACTGTGAAGCGCATATCGCACAGCGTGTACCAGTGACGGTTTTCAAACCGCGTCCGAAGGTAACTTCAGCGATTCTCGTCTTGAAACGTCGCCAAGAGCCGATAGTTTCTGTTGACAATCCAGCGCACTTCATTAACATGGTATACACAGCGTTTGCACATCGCAGAAAGACACTCTGGAATAACTTGCGCAGTGGTCTGACTGACAAAGCGCAAGAAGAAACGCTCCGTACAGCGCTGGAAGAGGCAACCATTGATCCAAAATTGCGCGCTGAACGTCTCTCTATCCAGGATTTTGCGACGCTAGCAAACGTGACTGGCAAACATCAGATCGCATTTCTGAAGCGATAGGAGGCTTTTGAATGGATATCAAAGAATTTCAAGATAAAGAAACAGACAAAGCGTATTTAGAATATTTATCGACCATCGACTGGGGTGCCGCTAAGATGTTGTATAAGACATTATCGACGGATACCTACTACGAAAAATTCGGTGAAAGTTCGCGCCCGTTCTATGCTGTCGAAGGTGACAATTTCGTTGGCTTCTTCAACTTGACGGAGAAGGACTACATCGAAGTCGCTGAATACGATAAATTCATCTCGATGTTATACGTCGATCCAAATTATCGTGGCCGTCACTTATCGCAAGCGTTCATCACAGCTGCTGAAGCGTACTTGTTGTCTGAAGGTGAAAAAGAAGCGCATCTGATGACGCAACATGAAGGTTTGTATGAGAAATACGGTTATGAAAAAGTTCGCGAACTCCCAGATGGTCCGCACGATATGGATTACCTCTACACGAAGACAATAGTCGGCTAATCGCGAGGCTTTTGGACACTCATTTTTTTGAAAATAATGCAAAAAGAGTTATTGACATGATGCTTGTTTAATGGTATTGACAGGTTGACAAGTGGCTGGTATACTGTTATACAGGGAGTGAGTGCCATGCCACAGACAATTGCATCAATTAAAGCAAGTTTGAGTGACAAGAAAGGTCAAAGTATCGCAGTAACTCAGCAAACGGGACGTCGCCGCATTACGACGCGTCACGGTGTGTTGAGCGAGATTTACCCGGCAGTGTTTGTGGTGGAGTTGGATCAGCACGAGAATAAATTCGAACGTGTCTGCTTCAGCTACACCGACGTGTTAACAGATAATATTGAGATTGAATTCCCATAAGCGAGTATTGACGAATAGTTCTATACAACATAAGAGCGACGGACAGGCTGAATCGATCAGCGCATCCGCCGCTCTTTTTTCGTTTGTAGTGAGCGATTAGGTTATTTAGGTTCGAGTGCCCAGAGATTGATGATTTCATCCTGCAGTTCATCGTGTTCCCAGTCGATGAGGGAGTGTTCCTTGAATGGATCATCGTTTGGATCGAGTAGATGATAGCCGTCCGCATCCAGATGCGTCAACAGAATGATGTGGCCGACATAGGTGAAGCGTCCCGGTTTTACGCTGGCGATGACGGTTGTGCCGTCTCTGAGATAGTCATCGGCTTTTTTCAAGTCATCACCGAGATTGTCGATCTTGTAATTGAAGTCTTTCGCAAAAGCAGGGAAGATCGACCAGGAGGTACCACTATTCGTGAAATAATCGTTACCGGCCCAGTCCAAGATTTCGTCAGGCGTCAAGTCACCGTTATTGTAGCTGGCGTGAACCATGGTGAGTACGGCGAGGGCACAGGCGTTGCGACCGTAATTCTCCCACTCGCCCCAGCCGTAGGGGAGATCGTTCCAGCGCTCATCTTTTTGCAGCATGAGGTTTGCGTTCAACCCTGCATGCTCGAGTTTGGAGCGTACGCGATCGCCATACGCTTGTAATGGGCGTTCGATCGTCTGTTCGAGCTGTGCCACTCTCGTGTTTAACATTTCTAATTGTTCCGTCTTCGCTCTATTTTGGACAGCGAGAATGACGGACAATACAGCAAATAACAGCGTACTAACAGTTACTAGGAATAGTGCAACTAGGATAGCTTTAGCGGTAGCGTTCAATTTAACGGACGATTTTGCCACAGTGATCACCTTTCATTGAGTTTTCATGTATTTTATCATAGTTAGGGTTGTCTTTTTGTGTGCACTATGATAATTTTTTAATCACTAACAAATCGAAATCTTTACGTTTTAATTTATCAAAAAGGAGATCATCATGCACTATATTGATGTTCAAGATGTCGGTTTCTCATACGATGATGAGCCGGTACTTTCAGAGATTTCGTTCACGGTCGATCCGGGTGAGTTTGTCATACTCACCGGTGAAAACGGGGCGGCGAAATCCACATTAATCAAGAATATTTTGGGATTGTTACACCCAACGACAGGAGATATCACAGTCAGTGACAAGAATATCGCTGGCGATAAACTACAGATTGGCTATTTACCGCAGACGGTAACGAACTTCAACGCAGGATTCCCATCACTCGTCTACCAATTCGTACAATCCGGACGCTACCAACAGAATCGCTGGTTCAAGCGTCTCGATGACGAAGACGAAACGCACATTCGCCGCGCCTTGGATTCGGTCGGCATGTGGGAACAACGCGATAAACGTATTGGTGAACTCTCCGGTGGGCAGAAGCAGCGTGTCGCACTCGCGCGTGTTTTTGCGACCGATCCAGATCTGTTTGTCTTTGACGAACCGACAACTGGGATGGATAAGAGCTCACGTGATCGCTTCTACCAATTGTTGAAGCATAACGCCCGTGAACACGGCAAGGCGATCCTCATGGTGACGCATGAAGATATCCAACTCGAGAATTACTTCGACAAACAGATTCACCTCGTGAGAAAGGAGGACTCGCCATGGAGATGCTTCAGTATGAGTTCATGCAACGGGCGCTCGTTGCATGCGCAGCCATTGCACTCTTCTCACCAATCTTAGGATTGTTCTTAATCATGCGGCGTCAGTCGTTGATGGCAGATACCTTATCGCACGTCTCACTCGCTGGGGTGGCACTCGGATACTTACTCGGTGTCAATCCGACGCTAACCACGATGTTCACCGTGATTCTCGCCGCGATACTTCTCGAATATCTCCGACGCGTCTACATCAACTACTCCGATATTTCGGTGGCGATGTTGATGTCTGGGGGGATGGCAGTCGCCTTACTCCTACTATCGCGCGTACCGACCGCAGGGAACATCGAATCCGTGCTGTTCGGATCGATTGTGACGATCACCAGACTACAAGTCATCTTATTGCTGATTCTTGCTGCGCTTATTGTCACCGTCTATATCATCTTCCAGCGTGTACTATTCGTGCTCGCATTCGATGAAGATACTGCGAAGACAGCAGGTTTACCGACCGAGATGATTTCTATGGCGATCTCAATCGTGACAGGAGCAGCAATCGCGATCATGATGCCAATTGCCGGTGCCTTGCTCGTATCCGCTATCATGATCATGCCGGCCGCCATTTCATTGCGATTGTTTAAACGATTCAATACCGTCATTATCGCCGCTGGTATCCTCGGTTTGTTCGGAATGGTCGGGGGATTATTCATCTCCTACAGTTTCGACACACCGCCAGGAGCGACGATTGCTGGGATTTTCCTACTCGTCTTCATTGTCGAGAGCTTATATTTGAAAATCTTTAAATAAATTTAAAATTTAGCGATCAATCCGCAGGGGTTGATCGCTTTTTCTGTGTAATATCCGAATGTTTTATCTAAAATCTATTGTCTTTCTTCGGTAATTCGTATATTATGGTACGAAAACAATAACAGAAGGGAATACACCGATTATGAAGGTTAAACGTAGCCATCGCTTGATCGATCTCACATACACATTATTCAAACATCCACACGAATCTATTTCGCTGCCATACTTCGTTGACAAATACCAATCGGCGAAGTCATCACTCTCTGAAGACATGGCGATCTTGAACGAACAATTGCAAGATTCAGGCGTCGGCTATGTCGAAACAACAGCAGGTGCAAAAGGTGGCATTCGCTTCGTACCGGACATTAACATGGCAAAAGCAGAGCAGGATATCGAAGATCTCTGTCAACAGCTCATCGACAAGCAGCGTATCCTTCCAGGAGGCTACTTCTACCTTACCGATATCCTCGGTCAACCGCAGTGGCTTCGTCTTTTCGGTGCGATTATCGCTTCTAAATACAAAGACAGCGGTGCGACCGTCATCATGACTATCGCCAGCAAAGGCATCTCACTCGCTGCCGCAACATCCGCATTCCTAAACATTCCATTCGTGACCGCGCAACGTAAAACCGATCTCACAGAAGGTTCAACCGTATCGGTCAACTACGTCACCGGACACAATCAGAATGCGACTGTAGAAACTATGGCGCTCACCAAACGTAGCCTAAGTCCTAACGACAAAGTTCTTATCGTCGACGACTTCATGAGCGGTGGGGGAACATTCAACGGCATGCTTGATCTCATCAACGAATTTGATGCGGAATGTGTCGGCGGTGTCGTCTTCGGTGAACTCGACCACAACAAAGACAACGTCACCTTCCCATACCAATCACTCGTCTCCATCGAAAAATCAGATGACAGCCAGCTCCGTTCCGTTCACCCTGGCTCCATCTTCCATGCCGACGTTGATAATTTAAAATAACGTTAAAAAATACGTGCTGAGTTGCATATTCAGGCGTCTTCGCTTACGATAAGGTGATGGATTTAAGGTGAAAACCTGTATCATACCATTAATTGTGAAGCGTGGTAGAATAGAGAGAAGCGCTCAGCATGGCTCCGTAGCTCAGCGGATAGAGCACTCGTTTCCTAAACGAGGTGTCGGGAGTTCAATTCTCCCCGGAGTCGTTAGATAGATCTTAAAAAAGGAGTTTAATCGTGCTAATTTCAGTGATTGTGCCGGTCTTCAATGTGTTTGACACACTTGAACAAACCGTCAAAAGTTTAACCTCTCAAGACTACAAAGATATTGAAATTGTATTAGTCGATGACGGCTCAACAGATGGAAGTGGTGCGTTAGCTGACCGTCTATCCGAAACCGATTCACGTATCCAGGTGATTCACCAACCACATGGGGGTATATCATCTGCACGCTATGCCGGTCTTCATCAGGCAACTGGAGAGTATTTTGCGTTTTTAGAAGGTGGACATCGCTTTACCAAAAATATCTTTAGTGAATTCATTCGTGCTTATGCCGATGTCAAACCGGATACCTTCATCTTCAATCAGGGGCATCAAAAGGGTGAATCCTTTGAACAATTAGAAGGCATGAATGCTATTTTTCACCAACCTGAAAAGTGGATGGAAGCATTGTTCCATTATTCTGGCGTTGGATTAGCGCTTGCGAATAAATTGTTCCATCGTGATCTATTGAAGTATGTACAGCCAAAAGACGCAAAAGTTGACGATGCGCACAATATGACTTATAACTTACTGAAAGCTGCGAAGACCGTAATGATTATAGACACAGTGGGTGTCATTATTGATGAACATCTACATCCATTACGTCAACGCTTCACTATTGAAGTGATGGATCGTGTGGAAGATCGACTCGAGTTGTTAGATCAAGTGAAACAGGATTTCGCCACACTTGTTGATGACACGGCAGATTACTTATTAGATGGTTTGCTTGAGGCAGGTTATCAATTAGCATTAGCTAAAGGTAAACTCGATAAGAACTTTAAGAATTATGATAAACAGTTGCGTATCTATCACGATGCGCATAAGAAATTATTGACAGGAGATCACATTGCATGGCAGAAGCGTGCAGCGTATGTTCTATACTGTCAATCACCAACGTTGTATACAAAGCTCTATCCCTCATTGCGTGATAAAGCTTAAGCAATCAGGAAGGAAGTATCACTTACTATGAATATTGCAGTTGTGGGCTTAGGCTATGTCGGTTTAGCTAATGCGATTTTATTGGCGCAGCACAACCATGTCATTGGTGTAGACACTGTCGCTGAAAAAGTTGAAATGATTAATAACAAAAAATCACCGCTCGACGACAAAGAAATCATTGATTATCTGGCTAATCGTGAATTAGATTTGATGGTAACAATGGATAAAGCGGAAGCATATAGCGATCAGCTTGACTATGTCGTTGTTGCCACACCGACTGATTACAATGATGAAACGAACTACTTTGATACATCATCTGTAGAAGCAGTTATCAAGGATGCGTTAGAATTGGCACCGCAAGCAACAATTGTTGTGAAGTCAACAATTCCGGTCGGATTTATTGATTCTGTGCGTGAAAAATTCAATGCAGATAATATCATCTTCTCACCAGAATTCTTACGTGAGGGAC
This sequence comes from Aerococcus vaginalis, assembly GCF_053762225.1. Classification (NCBI taxonomy): domain Bacteria; kingdom Bacillati; phylum Bacillota; class Bacilli; order Lactobacillales; family Aerococcaceae; genus Aerococcus; species Aerococcus vaginalis. The sequence continues at coordinate 52,743 of NZ_JBSMYC010000003.1, read as the reverse complement.
GTGCATTGTACGATAACTTACACCCTAGTCGTATTATCGTTGGTGAACGTTCTGAACGTGCTGAAATCTTTGCAAACTTATTAAAAGAAGGTGCAGAAGATACAGATACAGAAGTCTTACTGATGGATGCACAGGAGGCAGAAGCAGTTAAGCTGTTTGCAAATACTTATCTAGCAATGCGTGTAGCTTACTTCAATGAATTAGATACTTATGCATCCATGAAGGGCTTAAACACTCAACAAATTATTGATGGTATTAGTTTAGACCCACGTATCGGTAATCACTACAACAACCCATCATTTGGTTATGGTGGCTACTGCTTGCCAAAAGATAGTAAACAGTTGAAGGCTAACTATAATGGCGTACCAAATGACGTTATTTCTGCGATTGTAGCAGCGAACCAGACGCGTAAAGACTTCGTGGTCGATGATATTATGTCTCGCAAACCGCAGACGGTAGGTATTTATCGTTTGACGATGAAATCAGGTTCAGATAACTTCCGTCAAGCAGCAATCATTGATATCATGGATGGCCTTAAAGCAAAAGGTGCAGATGTGGTTATTTATGAACCAACTCTGTCAGATGAAACGTTTGACGGTGCAGTAATTCAAAATGATTTGCAACAATTCAAAGCGATGTCAGATGTTATTGTGGCTAACCGTCTCACTGAAGATATTGAGGATGTCCAAGATCAAGTTTACACGCGTGATATTTACCGCAATAACTAATCAATAATCAATTGATGAAAGCTACTCAGGTTGAGTAGCTTTTTTTGTAGAATGTATAGAAAACGATTTCTTCATTTTAATGATAGGGTATAAACATGCTTTAATGCTTTCTTAAATTCTATTTGTGTAGTGATTATGTTATAATCACGTGGAATATTTTATGGAGAAGAGAGTCAACATATGTATACTTCTGGGCAACCTTTACGCATATTACATTTGATGAGTGGCTTCGGTGGTGGTATTTCATCCTTTGTGATGAATAAAGCCAGAGAAATGGCGCAATACCATACTGTATTTGACGTTGCATTATACGATGATGTGAACGAAGAATTCGCGGAAGCAATTCACAGTACGGGTGGTCAGATTTATCAATTACAGAATCCGAAGAAGAAGGGTTGGCAGGCGTTTAAGCAGAGCGTGCTAGCACCACTGAATGCACATCAATACGATATTATCCATTGCCATGTGGAAGGGTATCGCATGTTTCCATTATACCGGCTTTGCAAGCGATACAGTAACGCAAAATTTTACATTCATGCGCACACGGTTCATCGTGAAAAAGGCGAACGATTCGTTAAATCGCGCCATGCGTTTAATGTGCGTCTCAATCGTCGTGCGAGTGAAAAACCAGTGGGATGTGGTCTTCGAGCAATTGAATCTGTTTTTGGAGAAGCACATGCCGAAGATGTCTTGCCGAATAGTATTGATCAGAATGCTTTTCAGTTAACAGACGAACAATGGCAGACGCTGAGAAATCAATATAGACAGAAGTATCAAATCTCAAATGATACATTATTAATCGGTCATGTCGGTCGCTTAAATCCGATTAAAAATCATCAAAAAACGATTGAAATTGCTAAAGCGTTAAAAGAACAACATGTTAACGCAAAAATATTGATTATCGGCGCTGGCCAACTTGCTGAAAAGCTTGAACAGCAAATTCAAGATGAAAAATTAACAGACTATGCGATGCTTACAGGCAGGATCTCGCCAATTTCAGAGCTTTATCCGGCTTTAGATGCGATGATTTTGCCATCATTCACTGAGGGGCTACCGACAACTGTGATCGAATCGCAAGCAGCTGGGTTGCCAATGCTGATGTCAGATACTATTACTGATGAGGTAGATCTGGGATTAGGACTGGTAGCAACATTAGCTCTCGATGAATCAGCAGATACTTGGGCAACAAAACTTGTCGAGCTATCTAAAGGCTCCTATCCAGATTTAAATACACGATTGAAAGTGCTTGATGATACAGGTTATACCAATCGTGCGGCCGGAAAGTTATACGTTAATTATTTTCTCAAAGAATTGGGTAAGGAGGGATTCGCCACAACATGATTATCTATTTATTAGGTCTCGTGATGAGCGTTTTCCTTGGTTCAGAGTTCCTAGCGATTTCAACACCCGTTTTTCAGGTAACGATATACCGTATTTTGGCTATCTTAGTGATACCGAGTTTATTATTCATGGTGTGGCAAAACAATCGCGCTGTGGCGATTAATCGCCACAAGTACTCGATGATATTTATCGGTGCACTGGTTTTCTGGTGGTTATGGGGATTCGTGTCTGTAATTTGGTCAGTCAATACCGTTGGCTGGATACGCGGTATGTCCCTTTTGACGATCGGTATTTCAAGCGTTTTGGCGCTATTCTTTGGCGTCAAGAAATTATCCGTATGGGAAATACTGCTCAAAGGAATATGGTTGATGATGACGGGGTTGGCATTCTTAGGATTATTTGAAATTCTAACGAATACATATCTGTTTGCGGATGTCAGTGTGATTGATAAATATGGAACATTTGCGAGTCAGCCGCTGACACGAATACCAGTTACCGTCTTTAGTAATCAGAATGACTATGCCACGATGCTATTAGCGTACTTTACAATCAATATCATCTTGTTTGTTAAGTCGAATCATCTATTGAAACGTGTCTTTCTAATCGGTATGTCAGTATTAACAGCGTTATTAATTTTTCAAACGAGTTCCAGATTATCGCTATTAATGCTGATATTATTTATTTTGTTATTTGGATTGTTGCATTTCAAGATTCATCTGACCAAGGTACAACTCGGCATCGCAGTGGCTGCAGTTGGTGGATTGGCCATCTTGCTCATCATGTTCCAGCCAGGACCACTGAATAATTTGGAGCAGTTGTTAGTATTAGATCCTAACCAAACAGTTTCGGGGGACATCGCACGTGTAAATATGGGCCGTATCGCCATGAATTTTATTGGTGAAACATTTGGTTTAGGTGTCGGTGCCGGAAATACTCAGATATGGATGGAATTGTTTAGTCAACTACCGATTAACCACGTATACAATCTGCATAACTGGTGGCTAGAAATCTTGGCAGGATACGGTATCTTTGTATTTATTGCTTATGTTGCTGGATATTTATTGAGTATTTTTCGATTATTCCAGATCAGAAGACAGCTCAATCGCCGTTATTATTATGTGACGAATGCCCTAATTACGTTTATGATTATTTTTATTTTTGCAAGTATTACGAGCGCAAATAATATGTTGATCGAATGGCACTGGGTGTTTTTTGGTATGATTATTAGTTATATTTCCATCATGGAAGATAAGTTATTGAAAGAGGAGTTAAAAGAATGAGTTTAGCGACCATATTGTCGGAATTTTGGCGTTTTATTAAAGACAATATTATCAAAATTCTTGTAGGCGCAGTAATTGTAGCCGCATTGACTATTGGGGCGAGAATTTATCTCAATCAGAAAGTTCAAGATGCAAAATTCCAAGCAACGGAAGAAATCACGCAACAAGATATTGATGATAGCCATAATTATCTATCGGAAGTTTATGCACAAGAACCTGCTGAATTTCAATTTGTCGTTATCAACGATATTGATGGTAGTTTACATAGTAACTCATTCATTATTGATGAATACTTAACGACTGATGAAATCGTTAATGAAGTTGAGCGAGAAACGAATGTAGAAATTAGTGATACATTAGATGCTGAAAAGAAATTAGGTTTTGAGAAAACATCTGACTTTCGTGGCGCGGTTGCTGCCATTCGCGATGCTTCAACGAACAAAATGATCTTGCGTGTCATGGTGGGTAAGACGGCTGAAGAGAATGAAAAAGTCGCCAAAGCGTATCAGGAAATCATTTCAAATGAAGATTTACCATTCTTTGAGTATCAAACGGTAATGATGTTATCGGATACTGTTATGGGTGAAAACCTACCTGTTGAATATCAAACCATGGTGCCGACTGAAGCGACCTTAGCTGGGGAACAACTCTTTAATTCAGCATTCGATCTCGTTATCTTAGGCGTTGCAGGATTTATCATGGGAATGTTCCTCTCTACGGGTGTCTTATTCGTTACCCAGTTGACGAAGCGCAGTATCCGCTATGCCTTTGATTATGGCTGGGATGTTGAGGATTACCACGAACGTTTTGCGCATACAATGGAAGGCGTTGCAGAAGCAAATCGTTTTATCTCCTTCTCTGGGAAAAGTCAGCATATGGTCATTGCGGAACATGCGATTGATGATTTAACGATTGACGCAAATAATCTTGAAGGCACATTTGCACCTGGCAGTGAAGTGATTATCGTGATTCAATCAGGTGAAACCAGCAAAAAATGGTACAAACAACAGTACGGATTAGCAAAACTTTATAAACTGCCAGTTAAGATTATTCACTTGATTTAGAAAGAAGGTTCGTAGGTGATGCAACCATTAGTATCTATCATTACACCAGTCTATAATGCAGAACGTTTTATTGATGATACAATTCAGAGCGTTTTAGATCAGACTTACGAGAATTGGGAACATATTCTTGTCAATGACTGCTCAACCGATAGCTCTTTAGCGATTCTTGATGATTATGCGAATCAGGACGACCGCATCCGTGTATTTACGCTTCGTGAGAATTTAGGAGCGGCTGTGGCACGTAATGTCGGATTGTACAATGCAAGAGGACGTTTCGTCGCGTTTATCGACAGCGATGATATGTGGGCAAGCGATAAGTTAGAGACACAAATGACGTTTATGTTAGAGAATGACCTCGCATTTACGTATACGGATTTCACCTTTATCAATGAAGCTGGTGAATTAATTAAAGATAAAGCGGGTGTTCCATCTTCTTTAGGTTATACTGATTTATTGAAGAATACGGCGATTGCTTGTTCTACAGTTATTCTCGATAAAGAAAAAGTTGGCGATTTTAGAATGCCGCTCGTTCGAAAAGGACAGGATACCGCGACATGGCTTCAGATTATGCGTGAAACACATGTGAAATCATACGGTGTTGATCGTGTATTGAATTATTATCGACAAGTGAGCGGTTCGATTTCAAGTAATAAGTTTGCTGCCTTAAAACGGACATGGTTTACGTACTACTATTTAGAAGAATTGCCGTTTTTAAAAGCCAGCTATTATTTTATTAATTACATTTTGAATGCCATTAAACGTAGAATCTAAAGCCGTTTACCAGAAGTAAAGGGAGAGATTATATGAATATGACATATCTATTATCGAATACTGAGGATCCACAATTTGATCATCGTGTATCTTTTCGAGATAAGGTTTTCCAAACCAATCTTGATTCTTTCCACAAGACGGAGAACTCAGAGCGATCTGTGATCCTCTATGGGGAAGTATTCGATTTTAGACATGCAGAACGAAACATTGAACAACTTGCTGAAGCATTAGCAGCGTGTAAAACGTATGAGGGTTTGCTCGCGGAAGCCGAATATCTCGTTGGACGTTATTTAATTATTTCGCATACTGACGAGGAAGGTATACGTTTGTTCGGTGATGCGACTGGCACAATTCCGGTCTATTATCCAACAAGAGCGGGCCAAGAAGCGTGTTCCTCGCATGTTTACTTAATGAGCCAGTTATACGATTTGCCTAAATCTGACGTGTCTAAACAGATCAGAGCGCAAGCGATGGAACAGCAGCAACCAATGCCGTATGATTTTACGACGATTTCATATGTGAAGGTATTGTTGCCTAATCACTATTTAGACTTATCTAAAGGGGAGAGCGTACGTTATTATCCACTAGTCGATTTACCAGAACGCACAGTCGACGAAGTTGTTGATGAGACGATTCGCGTAATGGATAAAGTCGTTAACAAAGTGTACGATGCGCACGATATCGCTATTGCGATGACGTCAGGACTAGACAGTCGGGTAGTTTTGTCATTCTTTAAAGGCAAAAAAGACATCAAGTTGTATACGTATATTCATGAGAATTTCACCGAAGAGACGCCAGATGTTTATGTGCCGAAGCAGATCAGTGAAAAATTTGGCCTCGATTACTATACGTTAATTCGTAAACAGTTATCAGACGAGGACCTAAAAGATATTGAATCGTATCTACCCGGTCATATGAATCAACGTATTCTTGAAAACAGTTTTACGTTCAGTACTAGCGAACTGAAAGATCGTTCGTTCATCACGGGCGACATTATTCCGTTGGCGAAGAGTAAATTTGGACAAAACCTACCAGAGAAAAAGGCTACAACATCGTATTTCGTCACGAAGAGTCACAACTACTCAAAAGAAAATCGTCAACTTATTGCTGAATGGTTGGAGGATCTCAATCGTGATAAAGACTCGGATGTGTCGACTTATGATCTTTTCTTCTGGGAGAATCGTTTGGGACGCTGGTTTACGAAGAATGCGGTAAATTACGATATGTTCTCAAATCCACTGTATATTTTTAATTCACGTTATCTCATTAATTTATGGTTGAGCGTGCCACGAAAATATCGTGTGGAGAAGCAAATCCATCAGGGGATTATTGCGAAGAATTGGCCAGAACTTTTAGAAATTCCGGTCAATCCAGGGGGAAGTAAGCTCAGTAAAGTGTCCTTGAATCAGTGGGCGTATTATTACGGTAGCTTTATTAAACATTACGTTAATAAATATCGAAAATGAATATCATTCAGTCCCATGACTCAGTGTATGGACAACTCGTTGCCTAAACCGAGTTTGAATCCTCCAACACATCTATGGGACTGTTTTTTATGAGTAAGGAGATAAGATGAAACTTCTTAAAAATATTATCAGTGTTGCGCTCTCGAATATTGTTAATTTCGGGACGAGCTTCATCATTGGATTTATATTACCGACGATTTTATCGGTTAATGACTATGGGAATTATCGAACTTATACCCTCTACTTAAGTATGGTGTATTTATTTAATTTTGGTTTTGCAGATGGTATTTACATCAAATACGGTGGGAAAGAGAATGATGAACTCGATCGCTCGGTCGTACACAGTGAGCATACCTTCTCACTTTTATTGCAACTGTTGATGTTTGTATTAATGCTCGGCTATAGTCTCATACAGAAAAATCCAATTCTGGTACTCTTTTCAGTTGTGACTTTCTTTACCACGATGAATACCTATCATCAGAATTTTCTACAGGCGACGGGAAATTTTAAGGTTTATTCGACGGGAAGCATCGTCAAGAGTGTTACCTATGTCATTATGCTGATGCTAGCAATCTTCGGTTTGCGTTCGGATAACTACCTCGTCTATATTGCGCTGAACGTGTTCAGTGCATTTGTACTGTTTGCTTACTATGAATACTACTTCTATCGCAATGAAGGATTGAATTTTAAATTCAATTTAGAAAATAAATTTGTTCTCTTCCGTGTTGGTTTTCTGATATTGATCGCTAACATGTCGCTAACATTCGTCGGATTGATTGGTAACTGGGTCGTTAAATTTGGTTTCAGTAATGAGACTTTTGCGCAGTATTCTTTCCAGAATTCTATCCTCAATGTCATTTTATTGGTAGTCAATGCGGTCGGCATGGTGTTCTATAATTTACTTGCTAAAAATCAGAATAAAAAAATGATTGCCATGATCAAGAAACTGAGCTTACTCGTTGGGATTATGAGTGGCTTAGCTTTCTTCGTATTCAAGGTCATCATTATTCTGTTCATTAATAAATACATACCGTCTATTGAACTGCTATCGATCACATTCGTTGCGATTCCATACATCGTGATTTCCCGAATTTTGATTGCTAACTTGTATAAGACGCAGCGCACAGAAATGGAGTATTTCCGCGATAGTATCCTGTATGCCGGTTTGTCCTTACTATTTGTCGGTGGTGTTTACTTCGTGACGCATAGTGTACCAGCGATTGCCTGGGGAACGACACTCTGCTACTTATTATGGTATCTTTATGCTTCGCGCTATCAGTTCGTATTTATGAAGAGCAACATGAAAGAATTTGTCTTAATCATTAGTCATATCATCGTGTTTTACATTACGGCGAATCTCTTACCAACTTTTGTAGGGATGCTCGTTTATGCGTTATATCTCGTACTTTTGTTGTGGTTGTTGCGTAAAGAACTCACTAAAGTCATTCAGTATCTCGTTGCTAACTAATGAAAAAACCTACAGAGATAAGTTTTAGAGCTTATCTCTGTAGGTTTTTCTTATGTGATGGATATTGTGCTATTTAGTAATCGCATGATAGATATCGAGGTAGCTCGCCACGATATCATCCCACTTGAACTGTTGACTGTTATCCAAAGCACGATTGACGAATGCTAGATAGTCAGCAGTGATCCTTTCAATACCTGTAAGGAAATCATCTTGATTATTGCGTCTAACACTCGCACCGACTGTATAGTTATCGAAGAAGCTATCGAATCCTTCGTTCGTGGTATACATGACAGGAAGCCCCTGACTCATCGCCTCCACATAGACGAGGCCGAACGTCTCAGGGAATGACAGGAGTGCGAAGATATCCATCTGGCGGTAGATATCTACCATTTCATCTTTTTTTTTCGTACCTAAGTAGTTTACGAATGGATAAGCTTGTAATTTCTGAAGTAAGTTTTTATCCCAATCCTGTCCAACAATATTCAGTTGCGTAGGGCGCGTTTCATTCAATTTCTCGATATTTTTAGCAAGAGTATCGAGATGTTTCACACCGATCACTTTGCCCGTAGCAACAATTTGCAATGGTTCGTGTAACTCGGCTTTTTTATCGGTATAGCGATGTTCATGCCAGAAGTTATCGACACCGTTATAAATAATTTCAGATTTTGCTTTGAATGACGCGCGGCGACGACTAGGTATATATTTGCTGAATACATCATTGTAGTGGTTCTCAGCAATAAAGATGATTTTTTCAGCATGCGCTAAGATGTCGATCCCCACATGCCAGAGCCATTTTGCTTTCTTGAAGAAAGTATCAATATCTGCACTACGTACCGCAACCATGTACGGTGTACCAAAGCGCTTGTGGAGTTGATAAGCAATCCAACCGTTCGAAAATAGAGAATGGGCGTGGATCAGGTCATATTCCTCGAAATCATAACGCGTTAGAATATCTTTTAAAATTTTGTGGTGCTTATAGTGGAAAGAAAAACGATCATTTTGATGATGCGTTCTGACTGTTGTGGTATAGTCGCCGCTCGACGCAATGCGTTCTTCTGGATATTCGTGTGCAATCGGCACGTAGACGTCGATATCAACATCATTTTCAATTTGACGATCAAAAATTTGTTTAAATATCGGTGACGTCGAGTAGTAAGAACAAACGTGTAAAACTTTCATAATTAACCCCTTTAATACGAATAATTAGTCTGATTATAACAAATAATCGTAAATAAAAAGGCGTCACGAAATACCGTGACACGCCTTTTACCCCTGATCATTCGCAATTTTAATTTTGTAGTAATACCATTTTTTATACGATTCCATATAGCGAATCGGTTGTTTCTGGTCATTCGTATAGGTCATGCGCTGCTGTAGGATGGCAGGCTCTGCATTCGAGACGTGCAAGTAGTGCGCAATGCGCTCCGGCAATGGGAAGACGACCTCATCGGTTTCTTCAAAGCAGATTTCCTCTTGCAAGGGAATGCGCTCTTTGAATAATGAAATAACCTGGTTAGGATCATCTAATACCGCATGGCGGATGTCCTCATTCACCGCGTCCGGCCGAATATAGTGAGTCTCAAAGCTGTACGGTTCATTATCACTTTTGAGTATCGTTTCTACACGATAATAGAAGTCATCCTGACAGAGTCCCAACTTATTGAGGAAGTAGGGATCATCTTCTCGCACAGCGGAGAGGATTTCGTTTTCGGGTTCGTCTATTGGGACTGCCTCAATATCCATAAAGTGGACACGCGTATCTTTCTGTGTGTTTTCGACGAAGGTGCCTTTTCCCTGAATGCGGACGAGGAAGCCTTCGTTTTCTAACTCATTGAGCGCTCGAATGGCGGTGATAGAACTGACGCTAAAGGCATCACTCAGTTCTGCTTCCGTATAGAAGCGATCACCCGCCTGGAATTCACCGTCACAAATGCGTGATTTCAACGCATCTTTAATTTTTTGGTATTTGGGAATTCCCATGAGTTGCGCACCTCCTTCACAAATCATTTTCTATTGGTTTTCATTTTAGCACATCTATTAATATAATAATAGCGCTTTCTTTTCGTTTTTGAAAAAATTTCCTCAAGACCGTCACAAAGCGGTTAGTGAAATTTTTATAAAAATTTAAGAATTTGTCCTGAAGTATATTGACAATGAATTGTAAACGATTTAGTATATTGAGTGGAGTTTCGTATCTTATTTCAGATACAATGTTGTCTTTTATGTTATAGGAGGCGTTCGATGACAGCTTTTGAAATCGGTGAGAAGGATTTTCTATTGGATGGCAAATCGTTCAAGATTATGTCCGGTGCGATCCACTACTTCCGTGTACCGAAAGCAGACTGGTATCACTCGTTGTACAACCTCAAGGCGTTAGGTTTCAACACGGTTGAAACTTATGTGCCTTGGAATATGCATGAACCAAAGGAAGGCGTGTTTGATTTCGAAGGGAATAACGACCTCGAAGCCTTTCTCGACACTGCGCAGGAATTGGGACTCTACGCGATCGTGCGTCCAACCCCTTATATCTGTGCAGAGTGGGAATTCGGTGGCTTCCCGGCATGGCTTTTGGAGAAAGATGTTCGCTTGCGTGCGTACGACACTAACTACTTAACTGCGGTTGATAAGTACTACGCTGAACTCTTGCCACGTTTGATCCCTCACCAGTTCGATCGTGGCGGTAACGTCCTGATGTTCCAGGTGGAGAACGAATACGGGTCATACGGCGAAGATAAGGAATACTTGCGTGCCGTTGCGAAATTAATGCGTGCCCATGGACTGACCATGCCATTCTTCACTTCAGATGGTCCGTGGCGTGGTACGGTTCGTGCCGGTAGCTTGGTCGAAGATGGTATTTTGGAAACGGGTAACTTCGGTTCCAAAGCCAAAGAAAACTTCGATGATCTACAATCCTACTTCGATGAGAAGGGCGTTTCCTTCCCACTCATGTGTATGGAATTCTGGGATGGTTGGTTCAATCGCTACAACGAACCGATTATTACCCGTGAAGTGGATGAATTGGTTGAATCCGTGCGCGACTGCTTGCGTTTGGGAAGCATCAACCTCTACATGTTCCACGGCGGGACAAACTTCGGTCCGATGAACGGTTGTTCCTCACGTGGCGATGAAGATCTGCCGCAGATCACATCCTACGATTACGGAGCACCGTTGAACGAACAGGGTAATCCGACTGAAGCCTACTACGCATTGCAGCGTATGGTTCATGAAGAATTCCCTGACGTTGAACAGGCTGAACCGTTGATTAAGGAGACCTTGCCAGAAACGACAGTAGCGTTGACAGACAAGGTGAGCCTCTTCGAAACGCTCGATCAAATCACTGAACCCGTTGTTTCCAAGTATCCAAAAACTATGGAAGCACTCGGTCAGAACTACGGTTACACCTTGTACCGTACTGAATTCGAAAAAGATACCAAAGGCGACGACGAAGAAACGTTCCGTCTCGTCGATGCGAGAGACCGTGCATCGGTTTACTTGAACGAGGAACATCTTGCCACACAGTATCAATTCGAAATCGGTGAGAAGATTAAGACCCCATTAACACAGAAAGACAATCAACTCGATGTCTTGGTAGAGAACATGGGACGTGTCAACTACGGCGCGAAATTAGCCGCTGACACCCAACGCAAAGGTTTCCGTCAGGGAGTCATTGCGGATCTACATTTTATGCTATACTGGAAACAGTATCGCTTGACAATGGAGGATGTGTCTGGGGTGGACTTCAGCCAAGCATGGCACGAAGGTCAACCGGCGTTCTACAAGTACGACTTTACGCTCGATGAAGCGAAGGATACATTTATCGACACGCACGCGTTCGGCAAGGGTATGGTCTTCGTGAACGGGTTCAATATCGGTCGTTACTGGAATGTCGGCCCAGCGCAATCCCTCTACATCCCTGGTGCCTTCCTGAATAAAGGTGAAAACAGTATCGTCGTCTTCGAAACAGAAGGTGAACATGCTGAAGAGATCCACTTGGTGGAACAGCCAGTATTCAGTGACGTGAACGGGGAGTACAAAGCGAAATAGTTTGTTGTTAGTTGTTTAGTATCACTAGTCATTATTTACAAGGAGAGTTGAAGAATTATGGCAATTATTGGTGTACGTATTGATGGTCGTTTAATTCACGGACAGGTTGCAAACTTGTGGGGAAGTAAATTAAACGTTGGACGTTTCATGGTTGTTGACGACCAAGTCGCACAGAGCGACATCGAAAAGAGTGGTTTGAAGTTAGCAACACCAGCTGGTTCTAAATTGAGTGTATTGCCTGTTGAAAAAGCAGCAGCAAACATCAAAGCTGGTAAATATGATTCACAACGTCTCTTCATCGTTGCAAAACGTCCAGAACCATTATTACGTTTAGTTGAAGCTGGCGTTAACATCGAAGAAATCAACGTTGGTAACATGTCACGTACTGACGACACCACTTCTATCACGAAGAGCATCAACGTTGTTCAAGAAGACGTTGACAACTTCAAGAAATTAGAAGAACACGGCGTTAACTTGGTTCAACAAATGGTACCAGCAGATACGCCTAAGAAATTCATGCCTTTATTAGACGAAAAATTCTAAGAGGCATCCCTTATTAATGTGTAAACATTGAAATTCAATTCCGGGACTCTCCCAAAACTGGTAGCAATCAAAGATTTGCTACCAGAGCCATTTTAATTTCGTTATACGGTAGCGGGAAGCCCGGAGATGAATTTTAGTGAAAATTTAATTGTTGTGTTAGTTGTTATTTTTATAGGAGGTTCAGAAACATGTCACTCTCAATTCAATGGTGGCAGATCTTAGTGTTAACACTATACGCTGGCTACCAAATCTTGGACGAGTTACAGCTCTTCTCAGCCCTTAACTCACCAGTATTCGCTGGTATGTTCACTGGGTTAGTAATGGGCGATATGACTACCGGTTTACAAATCGGTGCGTCCATGCAATTGATGGTTTTAGGTGTTGGTACTTTCGGTGGGGCATCTAAGATCGACGCAAACACAGGTGCGATCATCGCAACTGTATTCTCTATCGCTCTCGGTATGTCACCAGAGCAGGCTGTAGGTAGTATCGGGGTTGCCGTTGCAACAATCTTGGTACAGTTAGACATCTTGGCTCGTATGGCCAACACATTCTTCCAACACCGTATCGACGCTGCGATCGAAAATCACGACTACAAAGGTATCGAACGTAACTTCTTAATGGGTGCTTTACCATGGGCATTATCCCGTGCTGTACCAGTTGGTTTGGCATTGTCATTCGGTGCACCTTTAGTAAGTAAGATCGTGGAATACTTGAACGGGCCATTAGCTTGGTTGGGTGAAGGTTTAGGTTTAGCTGGTGCCGTATTACCAGGTGTCGGTTTCGCTATCTTGCTCCGTTACTTGCCAGTAGCAAAACATTTCCCTTACTTGATCTTAGGTTTCACTATCACTGCTATGCTCAAAACATTATTTGACTACTTCACCGGTTTGGGTGGAGCTTTGTCAGAGAGCGTTGAAGGCTTCGCAATGGGATTCAACGGATTACCAATGTTCGCAATCGCTATGCTCGGTTTCGCATTAGGTGCTATCCGCTTCATGCAATCTTCACAACAGAAGACTGCACAACCTGTTCAACAAGCTAGCGCTAACGTAGAAGAACAGGAAGGAGAAATTGAAGATGACGAACTCTAATCCAAACGTTCCAGGAAACCCAAAACAATACAAATTAACTGACAAAGACTTTGCTCAGATTAACCGTCGTAGCTTATTCGGCTTCCAGTTAGGTTGGAACTACGAACGTATGCAGGGTTCCGGTTACTTGTACCACATCTTGCCACAGTTGCGTAAGATGTACGGTGATAACACACCTGAATTGAAACAAATGATGAAGACACACAACCAGTTCTTCAACACTTCTAACTTCTTCAACACCATCGTTACTGGTGTGGACATCGCGATCGAAGAACAACAAGGTATCGACGGTGAAGACACTGTTGCTGGTTTGAAGACCGGTTTGATGGGTTCATTGGCAGCTATCGGGGACTCCGTGTTCGCTGCTTTGATCCCAGCTATCTTCGGGGCCATCGCAGCTTCTATGGCTGCTGAAGGTAACCCAATCGGTATCTTCATCTGGGTTGCTGCTCAGATGGCTATCGTTGCTTTCCGTTGGGCAACATTGAAAGTTGCTTACCGTGAAGGGGTTAACATCGTTACGAACTTGCAACAACGCTTGATCGCATTGACAGACGCTGCAACATTAGTCGGTGTGTTCATGGTTGGTGCCTTGGTTGCTACTATGATTAACGTAACCATTCCTTACGCACCACAAATCGGTGAAGTAACCGTTGACTTCCAGAACTACCTCGACATGATCATGCCACGTATGCTCCCAGCCTTGATCGTTGGTCTCGCATACTGGTTGCTCGGTCGCAAGAACATGACTTCTACTAAAGTTATCTGGATCATGGTTATCTTGAGCGTTATCTTGTCCGCTTTAGGTGTTCTTGCAAAACCTTAATCACTGACGTATGATTAAGGCGGTAATTCGATAATATTGATTTATTTGGAATAGGAGTTTGTAATGACAAAATCTTTAATTTTAGTCAGCCACGGATCATTGTGTGAAGGGTTGAAAGAAACGACTGAAATGATCATGGGACCACAAGAAAACATCTATACGGTTTCCTTGCACCCAGAAGAAGGTCGCGAAGATTTCGAAAAGAAATTTGACGACATTGCTAAAGACTTGGATGACTTTGTCGTGTTCTGTGATTTACAAGGTGGAACACCAAGCAACGTTGTATCTAAGAAGATCATTGAAGGCGAAGATATTGATTTGTATGCAGGTATGAACGTACCAATGGTAATTGCATTTATTAACGGCGAATTATTGGGAACCCCTGTAGACATTGTCGAAGAGACAACTTCTAACATCAGTCATGTCAACGAATTATTGCGTGCGGCAGCCGCTGACGATGATGACGAATAGTAAATGACATTGTGTCAATGAAGGGGCGGGAGTAATTTTCGCCCCTTTATTTGTCGACATGTCGAGTCAAAAGGAGGAAATTATGTACAAAGAATCAGAAGAAAAATTAAAATCTTTAGGCGCTGACATCACTGTCCGCGAAGTTCACCAACAACCGGAACTTTGGGCAGAAGTTTTGGAAAATTACTTGGAAAAACAAGCAGACATCAAAGCATTCTTGAAAGAAATTGCTGACAAACATAACCGCGTGCGTGTCGTATTCGCTGGTGCAGGTACTTCTGCATTTGTCGGTGACACCATCGTTCCACACTTGTCTGAAGTGAACGACCAAAACAAATGGGAATTCCGTGCGATTCCTACCACAGACATCGTTGGTACACCAAAACGTTTCTTACAACACGACGTACCAACCATCTTAGTTTCCTTCGCACGTTCTGGTAACTCTCCAGAATCTGTAGCGACTGTTGAAATCGCTGAGAAGATTGTTGACGACCTTTACCAAATCACCATCACCTGTGCGCCAGATGGTAAATTGGCTCAGAAAGCTGAAAAAGAAGCAGACAACTTGTTATTATTGCAACCTGAACTTTCTAACGATAAAGGTTTCGCGATGACAGGTAGCTACACATGTATGGCATTGACCGCATTGTTAGTCTTTGACCCAGCATCTACGGAAGACAAAAAAGCTTACGTCAACACCATCGTTGAAGCCGGTAAAGCTGTCTTGGATCGCGAAGACGAAATTCAAGCTGTCGTTGACCGCGACTTCGACCGCGTGATCTACCTCGGTTCCGGTGGTTTCTTCGGATTGGCTCGCGAAAGTCAATTGAAAATCTTGGAATTGACAGCTGGTAAGATCGCTACACAGTACGAAACAGCAATCGGTTTCCGTCACGGTCCTAAGTCATTAGTTAACGACAAGACGGTTGTTGTGACATTCGTTTCTAACGAGGACTACACCGAACAATACGATGAAGATTTGATCAACGAAGTCTTCCATGATGAAATCGCTGAAGCAACGATCGCATTAACAGCTGACAAAGAAGACGGCATCGACGCTGACCAGTTCGTTGTTGAACATGGTACAGAAAGCTTGCCAGATGTCTTCTTGAGCTTCCCATACATCTTGTACGCTCAGACATTCGCTGTGATGACTGCCATCAAGATCGGCAACAAACCTGACACGCCATCCCCAACAGGTACGGTAAACCGTGTCGTTAAAGGTGTTATTATCCACGACTTCGAGGAGAAATAATCATGACTAAATTCTACAAAGCAAAAGAAATCATTTTAGAAGACACTACTGTAGAAAATGGTTATTTGGGTGTCAAAGACGGTAAGATCGTAAGCATTGCGAAATCTTTACCAGCAGATGCTGAAATCATTGAAGACTACAGCGACAAAGTGATCGCACCGGGTTACGTGGACACGCACATCCACGGTTTGAAATCTTACGACGTGATGGACATTGACCTCGAAGGTATGAAGATCATGTCTGAAGGTTTGTTCGAAGCTGGGGTAACTTCCTGGCTACCAACCACGTTGACCGATTCCTTCGAAAACTTGGACGCTGTTTGTCATATGATCGGTGACCACCAGGACGAAATCGGCGGTGCCAAGATCAAAGGTATCTTCTTCGAAGGTCCTGCCTTCACTGAAGAACACAAAGGGGCACAGAACCCTAAATACATGGAAGATCCTTCCATCGAACACTTAAAGACTTGGGTTGAGAGCTCACACGGCTTGCTCAACAAGATCGCTATCGCACCAGAACGTGACAACGTGGAAGACTACATCGCCTTCGCAAACACGTTGGGCGTACACGTGACATTGGGCCACAGTAACGCTGGTTACGAAGACGCTGAAAAAGCCTACAACGCAGGGGCTGACGGTTTCTGTCATACATACAACGGGATGAGCGGTTTACACCACCGCGAACCAGGTATGGTCGGTGCCGCATTGTCCCTCGACAACGTTTGGGCTGAGTTGATCTGTGACGGGTACCACGTACACCCAGCAGCTGCTAAAGTTGCGATTAAAGCACGTGGCGTTGACCGCGTCGTTCTCGTTACCGACTCCATGCGTGCCGGTGGTATGGGCGACGGTCCATCTAAATTAGGTGAATTTGACGTAATGGTTAAAGACGGTGCCGCTCGCTTAGTTGACAGCGGTAGCTTAGCTGGTTCCGTCTTACAATTAAAAGACGCCGTGAAGAACGTCGTTTCTTGGGGCGTTGCGACATTGGAAGAAGCCGTACGTATGGCCAGCTTGAACCCTGCCAAATCTGTCGGTATTGACGACGAATGTGGTAAATTAGCAGAAGGCTTTGACGCTGACTTCAACGTATTGGAAGCTAACGGTGAATTAATCGCGACATTCCAAGACGGTGAAAAGAAATTTGAAGCTTAGTTTTCAAAGTCATTTTCATAAAGTATGAAATGGGCTTTTGAAAATATGAAAAATAGGCTATAATGTTTGTAGAATTTCGTATATAGTTTTTAGGAGGACAGATAATGAAATATATTTCTGAAGCGAAGTTAAAACACTTAGAAGCTTTGTCAAATGACAAAAAGGTTATCTCAGCATTGGCAATCGACCAACGTGGTTCTTTACGTAAAATGATTGCTGCAGATGCTGACGAAGGTGCTGACATCCAATCTTTAGTTGAACAGTTCAAAGTAGCTGTTTCTGAAGAATTAACACCTTTCGCTTCTTCCATCTTGTTGGACCCTGAATACGGTATTCCAGCTGCTGAACACCGTGACAGCAACAGTGGTTTGTTACTTTCTTACGAAAAAACAGGTTACGATGCTGACGAACCAGGTCGTTTCCCAGACTTAATCGAGGACCAATCTGCTAAACGTATTAAAGAAGAAGGCGGGAACGCTGTTAAATTCTTACTTTACTACGACCCAGATGAAGGCGACGAAGTTAACGACCGTAAGAAAGCCTTCGTTGAACGTATCGGTGCTGAATGTGAAGCTGAAGAGATTCCATTCTTCCTCGAAATCGTAACTTACGATGCAGAACTCAACGACGAAAAATCTAAAGAATACGCTAAGTTAAAACCTCAAAAAGTTTTAGACTCAGTGAAATTGTTCTCTGAAGACCGTTACAACGTTGACGTGTTGAAATTGGAAGTTCCAGTTAACATGAAATACGTTGAAGGCTTCGATGACGGTGAAGTTCTTTACACCCAAGAAGAAGCTAAAGCTTACTTCAAACAACAAAGCGAAATCACTGACTTGCCATTCATCTTCTTGAGTGCAGGTGTGTCTACACAATTGTTCCAAGACACTTTACGTTTCGCTAAAGAAGCTGGTTCTGAATTCAACGGTGTACTTTGTGGCCGTGCAACTTGGAAAGACTCTATCCCAGAATTTGCACAAAAAGGTGACGAAGCTGCACGTGCTTGGTTAGAAGAAACTGGTAAAGCTAACATCCAATCATTGAACGATGTATTGGAAGAAACGGCTGTACCTTGGACAGACCGTATCGGTACCAAATAATTTGTTGATTATTTATTAAATGAAAGGACGTACGCTCGTACGTCCTTTTTTGCTTGCAAAGACTATTTGAAAGCGTTATACTTATCTTGTTCAATGATTACCCTTTCATTTAAAAGGAGAACATTAATACGCAATCATTGGGGGATGTTCAACATTAAAGTAATCAGACGGTCATAATGCTTGTATTTAAAGTGAATGGAGATGTTTTGGATACATGGTAGGAAAAAATAATCAGCACATGTTACATCAAAAACATGCTGATAAGAATTACACTTATGGTATACGCAAGTTATCAATCGGTGTTGCGTCAGTTGCAGTGAGCGCCTTTATCGGCTTTTCAGGCGCGCAGCCTGTCTTAGCAACCACCGAAACAGCCAATGCACCGGCAGAAACACTATTATCCGCCTCATTATCCGAAGAGGTTCAGGATGACGTTACGACAGATGATGGTGTTGCTGATGATGCAGAATTGGCAGATGACGTTGAAGAATCCATAACGGATGGGGAAGTGCCAACGGAAGACACATCGAACGACCCTTCTGAAACAGTGGAAGATAGTGAATCGGAGGCTGATACTGAAGTTAACGAAACGACGGATACGCAATCCACATCTAAAGTACGGGCATCTTCTGGACCACAAAACGCGGAAGAAGCAATTGATGATTTTAATAAACAAGAACAAGATAAAGGGCCTTCTGAGAAACAGGAATCACTAGGAGCAATCAGTGGTGTACAACAAATTGATGAAGGTCTTTTTGAGGTGGATTATGAGACCGGTCAACAAGGGCGTCTCTATTTCTACGACGATAATATTATTCGCTATTACGTCGATCCAGAGGGCAAATTTGAAGATCCTGAACCGCGTGACCCTGAGCGTCCCGCTGATATTGTGATTGCCGACTTTGATGCGATTGATAAAGTTAAAGTTTCATTAAAAGATACTAAAGAACAAGCCACACTCGCAACCGATGCAATGGCAGTGCAATTGGATAAGAAAAAAGGGACACTGAAACTCTTGAACAGCGCAGGCGAGGTTGTTGTTGAAGAGCTCGAAGCACTTAAAATTTCAAAGACCGATACGACGCAAACACTGAAATCACACGCTGACAGTCAGTACTTCGGTGGTGGGATGCAGAACGGGCGTTTCACCCACAAAGGCCATACAATCAATATTAAAAATGAGAATAGCTGGAATGATGGTGGGGTTTCTTCACCGGCACCATTCTACTGGTCGACAGATGGTTACGGCGTAGTGCGTAATACCTTCCAAGAAGGCACATACGATTTTGAGGATACTGATCCCGAAGCGATCAAAACCAATCACAAAGAGGGGCGCTTCGATGCCTTCTATATCATCGCTGATAAACCTGCAGATATCCTGGATGGTTATTATGAAATCACTGGCACGCCAGTCGTCTATCCTGAATTTGCGCACTATGAAGGCCATTTAAATGGCTTACAGCGTGATTACTGGATTCCGTTACCGGAAGGCGAGCAACCGAAGGATACGGATTTCTATTCAGAGAAAACCGGTAAGTACTACCGTGAATTGAACCCACGAACAGCGATTGAAAATGCTGCGAAGAATCTGCTTCCAGACAATTATGAAGAATTGTCCGATGAAGAGAAAGCGGAGGCGGAAGAAAAAGCAACTTCACAAGCTACCGAAGAATTCGAAGCATTTATCAGTGAATTTGGAGGTATTCTAGAGAAACTCAACGGCGAACCAGGAGACGACGATTACGAGTTTACAGCGCGGGCTTTAATTGAACGCTATGGCGACTATGATATGCCTCTAGGTTGGATTTTGGTTAATGATGGTTACGCTGCTGGTTACGGGCAAGAGGATACCTTAGCGGGTAATATTCAAAACCTGAAAGAATTCCAAGAATGGGCAGAAAAAATGGGAGTTGAAACTGGTCTATGGACACAGTCCGATTTGACACCAGATGAAAGCCTACCTGCCGTTTTACAGCGCGATTTAGCTGCTGAAGTCGGTGAAGCAGGTGTCCGTATCCTCAAGACTGACGTCGCTTGGGTCGGTTCCGGCTATAACTTCGGATTGAATGGAACGGAAATATCCAAGCAAATCATGGAAGAATTTAGCCAAGGCGCACGTCCATTTATTATTACCGTTGATGGTTGGGGCGGTACGCAGCGCAATGCTGGTGTTTGGACCGGTGACCAAGCGGGTGGAAATTGGGAATTCATTCGTTTTCACATTCCAACATACATTGGGACTGGTCTATCTGGTCAACCGAATATCGGTTCGGATGTCGATGGAATCCATGGTGGTTCCAACCCAATTGTGAACACGCGCGATTACCAATGGAAAACATTCACACTCTTCCAGATGAACATGGATGGATGGGGAACCTCACCGAAGAACCCATTTAACTTTAATGCGACCACCACGGATATTAATCGTAGCTACTTGAAACTGAAATCCGCATTGTTGCCGTATGCTTACAGCATCCATCATGATGCGACGGAAGGATTACCACCAGTTCGTGCAATGTTCTTGGACTTCCCTGATGAGAAGATCAATTACACTGATGATGTGAAGTACCAATTCATGTACGGGGATAGTTTCTTGGTTGCACCAATCTATCAGAACACTGCTAGTGATGAGAAGGGTAACGATATTCGTAATGGTATTGTGCTCCCGGCGGGTGAGAACTGGATTGACCTATTCACTGGCGAGGTCTATGAGGGTGGGCAAGTGCTTAATAACTTCGCTGCACCACTTTGGAAATTACCAGTCTTCGTACGTCAAGGAGCAATCGTGCCAGTGAATGAACCGAATAACAGTGTTCAAGAGATTGATCGCACGAAACGCATTGTCGAATTCTATCCGACCGGTGATACTTCATTCACATTAACTGAGGATGATGGGCGGACAACGGCTTATCGTGATGGTGCTGTTGCGAAGACAGAGATCACCTCACATGCTGATGACGCAGGAAATGTTACCTTAACAATCGGTAAGACCACGGGTGAGTACGAGGGGTACATTAAAGACAAGCAAGCACAATTCAACGTGAACCTTACCGCTAAACCAGACAGTGTCAAATTATTCATTGGTGACCGAGAAGTCCAATTGAGTGTAGTGGACAATTTAGAGGACTTCAATAAAGGAGAGAATGTGGTCTTCTATGATGAGAAGCCGAACCTCAACCAATTCTCTTCTGAAGATGGGGATTACTATGGTAAGGAACTAATTAAGAATCCAGTGCTCCGTGTGAAATCGGAAGCGTTTGATACTACTAGCAATGATGTTCGTTTGGAATTAACAGGTTACACTTACGACAATGACAAATTCGAGGCGTACGGTGAAGAAACTGGCGAAGCCCCAGCGATCACTGATAACGTCGCAACCCCAACAACGTTGCAGGTGGCTTGGAATGCGGTTGAAGATGCTGATCATTACGAATTGGAAGCGGATGGTGTTCGCTACACGCAACTGACTACAACGGACTTTACCCACGAAAACTTGAGTTATGATTCAGAACACACTTATCGCGTACGCGCTGTTCGTGCGGACAACACTACGACACCGTGGAGTCAACTTGTGACTCTGCGTACAGCGGAGGATCCGCGCGTTAATATCATTCAAAATGTAAAAGTTAGCGCAGACAAGGCCGAGCAGCCGGGCGAAGAGATTGCGAACTTGGCAGACGGTGATACGAATACGCGTTATCACTCCCAATACGGGGTTCAAGCAACGCCAGAAACGATTACTTTCGAATTTGGTGACGTAGAATCGCTCGATAAATTTGATTACGTGCCACGTCCTGACGGTGGTAACGGGACGATTACCGAGCTGACGGTTGAATACAGTGAGGATGGCGAAAACTGGCAATCGATCGGTGATGCAATTACCTGGGCTGGCGACAACAAAGTGAAATCCGTTGATTTAGCTGGCATCAATGCGAAATTTGTTCGCTTTAACGTCACAGGCGCAGTCGGTGACTTCGTTTCTGGTCAGGAAGTTTCGTTCTATCGTGTCCCACAACCGCGCGATAAAGCACCGTACGAAGGGCACGCATTCACGGATGGTGAAGTATCCGAACTGGCACATCTAGCTACGAAATCGCAACTCGCTTATCTGGATAGCTTAAAAGCTCAAGAGGATGACGAAGACAATCCTTCTGAGGGTGGCGACGATGATAATACTCACATCGATCAAGGATCGCAGAGCACGATTGATCAGCCGACTGATACTGGAGATGGTACGGAATCTGGAGATACCACAACGGATGACACCTTACCTGGTGCCGGCGTATTACCGGGTACGGATGCAGAAACCTCATACCCCACAGATACGCACACGCAGGCGACAGCTGGTACGCTAGGTCATGCGACAGTCAAAGCTGAGACGTTGGCATCAACGGCGCAGACTGAAGCAACGACACAACCAGAAGCAGCCGATGCTCAGACAGCGCGCTTACCGCAGACAGGCTTAGCCACAGCAGGTTTAGGTATCGGTCTGTTGATGAGTGGTATCGGTTCCGCCTTTGCATTCAAAAAACGTGACTAATCGTTAAATAAAAACATACCGTGTGTTTATGGCACACCAATTCAGAGGAAGAGTGTAACGTCAATAGGCGTTACGCTCTTTTTTGTTTAGGATTTTCTTTAGATTTGCCTAAAAATCCTCGTTTGAGTTGTTTGACGATTATAATAATGGCGTATATTAACACGTTTATCGTGTACAGAGGGGGAGAATGCGATGGCAAGACTACGGCAATTGTTCAAGTGGATAAAGGTGATTTTCTTCTTTACGATCGTGATCATTGTTGGTGTGGAATTTAAGCAATTATTAGCGCAGACGTCACTAGATGGAATCTCAGAAGGACTCGCTGTCCTGAAATGGTGGCAGGTGCTCGGTATGTTAGTGGCCGGGATACTCGCGGTATTACCGTCACTCGGTTATGACCATCTCTTTTTGGAGAGTGCCGGAAAGAAAATCTCGTTTAGGGAGCTCTTGCGTACCAGCTACGGCATCAATGGGATCGATAACTTCGTCGGTTTCGGTGGACTCGTCAGCGTGACACTGCGGACGAGTTACTACAGCGATGAGAGCGAGGAGGATAAACGGCGCTTTATTCAGCTCTGTACGAATACCGTACCGTTCTTGATCTCTGGGATGGGTGCCATGAGTTTGATCGCGTTCATCCTGACCTGGTTTGATACACAGGCATATTCCTTATTTAATCAGCTGATCCTACTCATGATGGCGATCGGTATTCCGACCGTTTTGATTGGATTTAATAAGTTAAATACTGGCTATGTCGGCGACGTTCCCGTACCGATTCAGATTAAATATACGATCACATCGACGTTTGAATGGGCAGCCTACGTGACGTGTTTCCTGCTCATCGGACAATTTTTAGGCTATCATTTTTCATGGATTACCATCTTTGTGGGGGTCATTCTCGCCGAAATTGCAGGTTACTTCTCCTTCATTCCAGGGTCAATCGGGTCGTTTGATTTAGTCATGATCGGTTTCCTCACGCTCGATGGATTCACCTATGAACAGAGCATGATCTGGGTGCTGCTCTTCCGCATCGCCTACTATGTCGTACCGTTCATCATCGCGAGTGTGATTTTCCTCGATCACTTTTTGAAAAAATACACCACGAAAACCAAAGAACAGACCAAGTTCTTCTTGGAAAATGTGTTCCACCTTGTAGCGATCGGGATGATGCTTTTGTTTGCGGTGGTATTGATTGTCTCTGCGACCATTCCCGATCAGTTACGCAATGTCGCGTGGCTGAACACATTGAATCCCGTGTACGCGAATTTGATCTGGCAGTTCCCAAGCCTCTTGATCGGGTATCTTTTAGTCTTGATTTCCCGATTATTAATCAATAAACAGCACCTCGCCTTCAATTTTTCGATGGTGTTACTCACATTGACACTCTTATACGGGAACGTGACCGGCTTCAGTTTAGCGACGTCGATCTATATTGTGATCATTATGATGCTGATCTGGCTCAGCCGTTCGCTCCTCTACCGTCAACAGTTTATCTATTCGTGGGAAGCAGGAACGATCGACATGATCACCGTTACGGGACTCACACTCTTATTTATCTTCTTCTATTGGTACAATTCACCGATTACCGGACAGAAACAATTCACGCAGTTGATGAGTGTTTTCCACGATCAGCATACGGTCGGATTGCTTGTCTTCCTCATTACGATCATTGCGATTGTCTGGTGGGGGCTTTTGGAATTTATGAAACGTGGCCACGTCACTATCGAAGAAGAGGCTGATACCGAACGCGCCCGCCAACTGCTCGAACATTACGGCGGCCACGATGACTCCGGACTTGTTTTTCTCAAGGATAAAGAACTCTTCTGGGTCAAGGACCAAAACGGTGAAGACCGCGTCGCTTTCCAACTCATGACCGTCAACAATAAAGTCATCGGCATGGGCGAACCATTTGGAGATGATGACTATTTGGAAGAAGCGCTCGATGATTTCGTGCGTCGCTGCGATCGCTACGGTTATGCGGTCGTCTTCTACGAAATTTCAGAACGACTCACCTTGAAACTCCACGAATATGGCTATCACTTTATGAAAGTAGGTGAGAGCGGTGTGGTTGATCTCGATGCGTTCACGCTCTCCGGTAAGAAGAAACGCCCACTGCGCTACGTCATCAATAAATTTAGCGGGGACGGTTATCGCTTTGAAATCGTCCATGCGCCGCACAGCGAGGTACTACTCGATAAACTCGAAACGATTTCTGATGAATGGCTCAACGGTCGCGATGAAAAAGGATTCTCCATGGGCTTCTTCGATCGTGAGTATCTGCAAATGGGCGATATTGCCGTCGTTTACGACACCAACGATGAACCGATCGCTTTCGCAAATATCATGCCCGTCTACGAAAAAGGCATGATGTCGATCGACTTAATGCGTTATAATCCAGATAATGCGCCGAACAGTTTGATGGATTATCTGTTCATCAACCTGTTTCTCCATGCGAAGGAATCAGGGTATCAGACGTTTGATCTTGGTATGGCGCCCCTCTCCAAAGTGGGGCACGATCCGCACAGCTTCACGCTCGAACGCCTAGCATACTACGTCTATCTGTTTGGTACACGCATCTATTCATTCCAAGGACTCCGCAGCTACAAAGAAAAATTTGCGCGTCTCTGGATATCCAAATATATCAGTTTCAGTCACGGCTCCTGGCGACTCTATTCCATCATCGCCTTACTACTGGCGACCGGTCGAACCGTTAAAGTTTCTAAGGGGCATCAAATCAATAGATAGTGTGAATTAAAATGTGGAAGATTATTGGGCTCGGTCTATTACTGTTTTTGTTGGGGATTATCGCTCTGACTCTCATCACTCGTTTCAAACATCGTTGCCAGATTAAGATTGACCCCAATATCGGGATCGAAGCGGACGGCTATGTGTGCATTGGCGATTTATCGCAGTACGTACAGATCCGCGGACAACACAAAGATAATCCGCTGCTCGTTTTGATACACGGTGGGCCGGGTGAGCCGTTTGCGTTCCTCTCCTATGCGTGGCAATTACGGTTGGAGGAGGAATACACCGTAGTGCACTGGAATCAGCGACAATCGGGACGCACGTATTTTGCGAACCGCAAACGCGAGTTTCAGGTGTCATTTGAGACGTTAGTTACCGATCTCGATGAATTAGTGGATAAGCTGTCGTGGCAGTTTGATCGGCCGATTTTTTTGATGGGGCATTCCTGGGGAACAGCGATCGCTGTTGAATATATCAGTCGTCATCCCAAAAAAATTGCCGGCTATATTGGGGTTGGGCAGATGGTCGATTATGCGAAGGAAGCAGAAATCGCCTATCAACACGCCTATAACCTCGCAGCATACGCTGACGATACCGACTATCTCGCTGAGTTACGGCACAGCTTCCATCTGCTGACTAAGAAATTAAAACAAGCGAGACACTCACCGAAGACGATGGCGAAGTTCGATGCGAAGAAGACGGAGTATCTGGATCAAAAAACGATTCAGACAAAGCTCAAAGTCGCCTGGTACAGTATCACGTCGCCGCTTCTAACGATGCGCGATCTGCAGTGGTTACTCCTCGAAGTGTTTGATGAGAAACGTTACCATCAGATACAAGCACCGCTCACGAAATTCATGATGAAATATCAAAATACGCATTATACGTTTCAACTACCGGTGATTTGGCTCGCCGGCGATGAAGATTATGAAACTCCCTATACACTGGTGAAAGCATATGTCGAAAAGGTGACCGCACCAGCGAAGGCTTACATCGAGCTGCACGGTGTCG
Source organism: Aerococcus vaginalis (assembly GCF_053762225.1). NCBI lineage: Bacteria > Bacillati > Bacillota > Bacilli > Lactobacillales > Aerococcaceae > Aerococcus > Aerococcus vaginalis. The sequence continues at coordinate 25,839 of NZ_JBSMYC010000003.1, read as the reverse complement.
GGCACTCTGCTTTTTTGGAAGATGGGGATTTGTTCTGCGAGACGGTCATTCAAAGTCTTGAGCCTTACCGCTAATCGCTGTGAAGGAGGATGTCGTATGGCACTACAATTAAAATTACCCAGTGAACACTATGCAGAGCAAGTGATGGCTTACCGCGAAGCGATGCTTAGGAATGGTGATTCACTCGATGGCTGTGCAGGTCTAGAAGATACGACAAGTTTTGAAGAATGGGTGGCTTTTGATCGGCGTTTGAGTGAACGTTATGGCGAGCACGTCACCCCATCAACGGTATACCTCGCTGTACGTGAAGCGGATGATCAGTTGGTCGGCATCGTACAATATCGTTCGCCACTGACGCCGTTTTTATAAAAACACGGCGGCCATATTGGCTACAGTGTGCATCCTGATGAACGTCAAAAAGGCTACGCTACCGAGATACTTCAACATATCCTAGCTATTTGCCGAGCAATTGGAGAGTCAGAGATCCTGCTGACCTGTGATAAACGAAATATTGCCTCCCGAAAAACCATTCAAAATAATGGTGGCGTATTGATCGATGAGTTAGAAGAAAGTAACGGTCGGATCACACAGCGGTTCAGGATTGCGTTACAGAAATAACGAATCATTCTAGAAAGCACGACAAAGTTGTCGTGCTTTTTAGTTTAATTTGAGCGATGATAACGCTATACTCAACGTAGGATAATGTGTGCCAACTGTATCCTGAAAGGGGAAACCCGAAATAATGAATAATAAAGACACACGTAAGCTCGCTATGGCTGCACTATTTACCGCAGTGGCAGTGGTCGGCAGTCTCTTCCAGATTCCAGTGCTCGGAAGTAAGATGGCACCTGCACAGCACTTTATTAATGTCATGTGTGCCGTCACGTCATGCTCGGCCCGTGGTATGGACTAGGGAGCGCCTTTCTCGCCTCTCTGATTCGCAATCTCTTGGGAATCGGTGGACTGATGGCTTTTCCGGGTAGTATGTTCGGAGCCTTTCTCTGTGGCATCGTGTACTGGAAGACGAAGAATTTGCCCGCCACATTGGTCGGTGAAGTGTTTGGGACAGCCGTCCTCGGTGGTATCGGTGCCTACCCGATCGCAATTTATTTGATGGGCGTCGATGCAGCTAAAATCACTATTTTTGCCTATGTCTTTCCATTCTTCCTATCGACATTTGCCGGTGCGATTCTCGCCGGGATCGTCGTTATTGCGATGGAAAAGACGGGCACACTCAATCATATGAAGCGTAGCTTATAAGTGGAGGTATAGTATGTTAGGAGAAATGCTTAAGAATGTTAGAGAACAAGAACCTTTAATCCATAACATCACGAATAATGTAACGGTGAACGATGTTGCGAATGTGATCTATGCCGCGGGTGGTGCGCCAACGATGGCCGATACACCTGAAGAAATGGCAGAGATTACCGCAGGAAGTACTGCGTTAACGATCAATATCGGCACGCTCAACCCGGGGACGATCGAAGCGATGAATGTTGCGGCGAGAGAAGCCACGAAGGTCAATCATCCGATCGTGCTCGATCCGGTTGGTGTCGGCGCTTCAGAATTGCGTATGCGAACAGCACGAGATCTCGTCTTACCAGAGGATATTCACCTGACTGCGATTCGCGGTAATATATCAGAGATTAAATCACTCGCCGGCAATCAGAGTGGGGCGAGCGGTGTCGATGCTTTAGAATCCGACGTGGTTACGGATGAGAATTTAGCTGAGACAGCTGCGTTTATCAAAGACTACGCTAAGGAAATTGATGCGGTCATTGCGGTTACTGGAGCGATCGATATTGTCGCTGATGCGAATACCGCCTACGCGATCCGAAATGGGGACGCGATGATGTCCACCATTACGGGAACGGGGTGCCAACTAAGCGCGCTCGTTTCAACCTTTATCGCAGCCAACCAAGACGAACCGCTCAAAGCCGCTGCAGCAGCCGTCAACATGATGGGTGTCGCTGGTGAAATTGGTAAAACACATCTGCCAGACTATGCAGGTAACGCCTCATACCGCACGGCGATCATCGACGCAGTTTTCAACATGACACCGGAATTACTCGATGAAAAAGCTAAAATTGAAGAAATTAAATAATAAAGAATAAAGAGAAAACGGACTGCCTCAGTTGTATTGGGGGAGTCCGTTTTTTATGTGTGGTTATTGATTGAAAGGCAATCCCTGATTTTTAACGACAGATTCTAGAAATACTAAAATGCCGTCTTCAAAGTCCATGCCATATTCATTGAATACTTTCGTAGCTTCAGCTTTGAGCGCTTCGTCCAATTCCATCGTTAGTGTGGTTTCGTCTATGATAGTGACCTGCTTTCTACTAAGTATCAAAAATTTTATCCTAAAACAATCACAAAAGGGAATCAAAAAGACTATTGATTTTTCCTTGAACTAAACCGCTTTTTTGATTACACTTATAGATGAACATGTATATACAAGAAAACGAGAAAATAAAACATCAAACATGCACCTAAATAGGAGGGCGACATGACAGTTATTGAAATCAGACCAAACGACACGGAATGGACGATTCGTGGAATCCACGGTGAGGAAGCGACAGTGGCTGGAAGTGATGTAGAACGTCTAGCAGCGATTGACCAGTTCATCGATGAATATCACATCACAGGTGGTGCGATCACGACACCTACAATGGTTGCGTTAGAGGATAAAACGGTAGATTTCGCCGATTATCTCTCCAAAAAGCACCAACAACCATTCATCTACAGTACGCTCGATAATTATATGGCAGATAAGGCGGATTGGTTGTGGACCATCAGGGATGAATACTTGAAATCAGGCAACGACGCTTATGCGAGTGAATCCCTGTTGACAGTAGGGAATGGTTATCTCGGTTTGCGCGGGGCGACACCTGAAATGACGATCTCAGACGATACCTATCCCGCCTTATACCTTGCAGGATTATATGACGAAGCGACGTCTGATATTAATGGCAATGCGATTACGAATGAGGACTTCGTGAATGCACCGAATATGCAGCGCATGTACGTCAAGAATGGTGACGAAGTGGTCGATTTAACGACACAGAAGATTATCGATTTTTCGCGATCCCTCGATCTGAAAACAGGATTATTTCGCTCAGCAGCGACGGTTCAGCTGACAGATGGTAAGCAACTCACTTTAGCATCGAAGCGTATCGCGAATATGCAAAACGTGCACGAATACAGCATTCAATACAGTGTCACGCCGAAAAATTTCTCTGGTGAAATGACGTTAATGAGTGAGGCGTGCGGTGATGTTTTCAATTACAATGTCGCACGCTATCGCGATCTCAATCAGAAGCACTTGCACGTCGTTGATTTGAGCGCTGATCAGTCACGAATGACCTTGGTTGCGGAAACATTGACGTCGAAGATTCAAGTCTCACAGACAGCGCAGTTGTTTTTCCCAGAACGTATCGATGACTCGGCACTAGAGACGGTATTCGGTGATGAAACGATCACCCAGCAATTAACCTTCGATGCCAGAGAAGGGGACACCTACACCTTCGAAAAGACGGTTCACGTTTCCACGAGTATGGATGATGAAGCGCAAGTACCGGAGATATTGCCTGATTTTGAGACGAGTTATCAACAATCAGAAGAAGCTTGGCAGGAACTCTGGAAAGAGAGCCATGTACAAATTGTCGGTGATGATTACGCGCAACGCTTGATGAACTTGAATACGTTCCACGTGCTCGTTTCGGCATCTCCAAACGCTTATCAGGAATCGCCAGGTCACGGCTTAACCGCGCGTGGTTTACATGGGGAAGCGTACCGCGGCCATGTGTTCTGGGATGAATTATTCATCTTGCCGTTTTACATCGCGCATTTCCCAGAAACCGCACGCGAACTCTTGCGCTACCGCTATTTACGTCTCGACGAATCGAAAAAAGCTGCCGAGGAAGCTCGCTATGCTGGGGCGATGTTCCCATGGCAGTCAGGTGAGGATGGTTCCGAACAATCACAGTCGAGCCATCTCAATCCGCTCAGCCAAGAGTGGACGCCGGACAACAGTCGCCTGCAACGCCACGTGTCATTAGCGATTGCCTATAATGTGTGGTTGTACTGGACGAATACGCACGATGAGGACTATATGCAGGCAGAAGGGCTCGAACTCCTAGTCGAAATTACGAAATTCTGGCAGAGTACGACGTCTCGTGACGAAACAGGCGAGCGTTACGACATTAAAGGCGTGATGGGGCCGGATGAATTCCACGAAGAATACCCAGATGGCAAGACACCGGGACTCACCAACAATACATATACCAATGTGATGGTTTCCTGGTTGTTCGATACGATGGCAAAAATGGCGAAAATTTTCCCAGACACGTTTGATGAACTCACATCAGATGGTGAGGCAATGCTTCAACAGCTCGCTGACATTCGCACACATCTCAATCTCGAACTGACAACGGACGGACTTTTAGCGCAGTACAAAGGCTTCTTTGACCTCGCAGATATTGACTTGGATGCTTACCGTGAGAAATATCAGAACATTCAACGTATGGATCGCATTTTGTCGGCGGAAGGTAAGGATATCAACGCCTACAAGGTCGCAAAACAGGCGGATACGATGATGTTGTTCTTTAATTTTGCTACGTCACAAGTCACGACGCTATTGACGGAAATGGGTTATGAAATGCCAGAAGACTACATGGCGAAGAACTTCGACTACTACATTAATCACACATCGCACGGTTCGACATTATCGCGTGTCGTTTACGCCGCGCTCGCGGGTCGCTTAGATGATGTGGATCAGATGTGGACACTCTATCGAGAAGCGCTCGGTTCCGATTATGATGATATCCAAGGAGGCACCACCGCGGAAGGGATTCACCTCGGTGTCATGGCGACGACCGTCACGTTCCCACTGACTGTATTCGCAGGGATCGAATTAATGAATGAACAACTCGTTCTGAACCCAGAACTCCCTGAACAGTGGCGTGCCGTCTCATTCAATATTCAGAAACAACAGGTCAATTACGATATCACGCTAGCACACGACGCAGTGACGATTACCGCTGATCAGGACAGTGATGTCGTGATTGGCGATCAGACCGTTAGCCTCACTGCAGACCAAACACAGACGATTGCAATCAAATAAGGAGCATTTTATGACTGAAAAAGCATTTATTTTTGACTTAGATGGTGTCATTGTCGATACCGCCGAATTCCACTACGTCGCTTGGAAAAATCTCGCCGACCGCATCGGGATCAGTATCGATCGCAAATTTAACGAACGTCTCAAAGGAATCAGCCGTATGGAATCACTGGAACGTATCCTCGTGCACGGTGACATGGCGGATAAATTATCTGACGAAGAGAAAGAGAAGCTCGCTGCTGAGAAGAACACGGAATATGTTGCCCTACTGCAGCAGCTCACGCCAGTCGATGTTTTCGATGGTTTGATTGATTTTCTCACTGAAGCGAAAGCACTCGGTATTCACTGTGTGATCGCCTCCGCATCGAAGAATGCGCCGCTCATTTTAGAAAAATTAGAGATTGCGGATTATTTCGATGGCATTGTGGATCCAGCCACATTGACGAAAGGGAAACCGGATCCTGAAATTTTCTTAAAGGCGGCAGCAAGTGTCGATACCGAACCAGCGCATGCGATCGGTTTTGAAGATGCGGAAGCGGGGATCGAGGGGATCAAAGCTGCCAGCATGTTTGCGGTTGGGTTTGAATCGAACCATCCACTACCAAAAGCAGATCTTACGGTGCATGATTGGTCAGAAATATCCCCCAAAGCGCTACTTGAACACATTTAATCGGTGATTTTTGTAGTCGAATCGCCGAGAGTTCGATATACTGTGTACCGGACTTACTAAGAGGAGAACGTATATCATGAACAAATTCAAGGCGATTTACGCGGATTTGAAACAGCAAATTTTGAATAAGGAATATCCAGCCGATTCACTGTTGCCGAGTGAGAACGCACTCGCCAAGAGTTATGAAACCTCGAGAGAAACGATCCGAAAAGCGCTCAATCTCTTGCAGGAAACGGGATATATCACGAAGAAGCAGGGCAAAGGCTCGATCGTGGTTGACCTCGAACGTTTCAACTTTCCACTCTCACACTTAACGAGTTTCCGTGAATTACAGAGCGAGCTTGGACTCGATGAGCATACCGTCGTGCATTATTGCGACAAGATCACCGTCTCCGATGAACTCAGTCAGATTACAGGTTGGGAAGCCGGCGCGCTCGCCTGGAAAGTCGTGCGTCAACGCCAGATCGATGGTGAATTCGTGATTTTGGATATCGACTATCTATTAGCGAGTGTTGTCGAAGATATGCCGATAGAACATGCGGAAAATTCAATTTATCACTATCTTGAAGATATTCTCGGTTTGAATATTGCCTATGCGCAGAAGGATGTCACCGTCGAGGCAATCTCTGCGAACTTCCAAGATCTCATCGACTTTAATCCCGGCGATAAACATGTCGTGCTGGTGAAGAGTCTCGTCTATCTCGATGACAATCGCTGCTTCCAGTACTCTGAATCCGCGCATCGCATGGACAAATTCCGCTTTACAGATTTCGCGAGGCGTATCAAAAAATAAGCAAAACAAAGACCGACAGTTTACATGCTGTCGGTCTTTTTGAGTGGTTTAGTTGTTATATGGTGTTTAGTCGTTGTTAGTTTAGAATTTCAAGTCACCAACTGTGGCTTTGGCAGTCACCTCATTATCAGCAGTGATTGCCCATTCAGAGGTCTCTCTCATATTAGTAAAGGCAACGATAATGTCGGTCGCTTTATCACTCGCTTTGATCTGATCGAGATCCACCTCAGCGATAAGTGTATCTGGTGTGATCTCGTCGCCTTCCTTAATCTTAATATCGAACGATTCACCATTGAGCGCGACGGTATCGAGTCCCATATGAACGAGGACTTCAACGCCGCCTTCTGTTAGTAGGCCGATCGCGTGTTTGGTGTCAAAGATGTTGGTCACCTTACCGAAGACGGGCGCATAGACCTCTCCATCGGTAGGTTTCACCGCAAAACCGTCACCCATTAATTTCTGGGAGAAAACCGGATCATCGACGTCAGTGATCGGAATGAATTCACCGTTAACGGGTGCAAAGATCACTTCTTCAACGAGTTCATCCGCGGTTTCTGGTGTCGCCGCAGCAACAGCTAAAGTTTCTGCTTCAGGTTCATCGGCTTTTTCAATGTCAGCCACTTTGGCACCTTCTTTGACCATGATGCCGCGTTTTTCCATCACGAGCGTGAGGATGAACGGAACAACAATCGCAACAGCGGTACTGATAATGAAACTGATGTAATCGCCAGGACGAATCGCTAAGATCCCTGGGATACCACCGACACCGATACTGAGGGCGCGGACACCGAGGATGGTGCTGATGGTTCCGGCAGCACCACCACCGATCATCCCAGCAACGAATGGGTAGAGGAATTTCAAGTTAATCCCAAACATGGCCGGTTCGGTGACCCCAAGCCATGCAGAGATGAATGATGGGACGGCGACGGATTGTTCTTTTTTGTTGTCGCGATGTGCGACGATAACCCCGAGCACGGCCGCGCCTTGTGCAATGTTAGAGAGGGCGATGATTGGCCAGAGATTGGTCGATTGGAAGTCGGCGATCAATTGGGTGTCGATCGCAAGGGTCGTATGGTGTAATCCGGTCACCACGAGTGGTGCGTAGGCGAAGCCGAAGAGACCACCGAACAACCAGGAGATGGAGGAAGTGAGACCGAGGTTAACGATCTTAGAAATCCAAGTCCCGATTGTCCATCCGATCGGACCGAGGAAAGCATGTGCGATAATCAATGTCGGCAGTAGTGAGAATAACGGCACGAAAATCATCGACACGGATTCTGGAATGACCTTACGCCAACCTTTTTCGAGATAGGCGAGCAGGAAACCGGCCATCATAGCGGGAATAACCTGCGCTTGGTAACCGACCATGGAGACTTGCGCGAAACCAAAGTCCCAAACTGGAATATCGGAAGCGGCGACCTTCACCACGTCATACGCATTCAATAGCTGAGGTGAGACGAGCGTGATCCCCAAGATAATCCCCAAGATCTGGGTGGTACCCATCTTCTTCGTCACACTCCAGGTGATGCCGACCGGTAAGAAGTGGAAAATCGCTTCACCCGGTAGCCAGAGGAAATCGTAGACACCTTTCCAGAAGACGGATTGTTCAGCGATCGTTGCACCGCCGAACTGAACTTCGCCGAGAATATTTCTAAAACCGAGAATCAAACCACCGACAATAATCGCTGGAATAATAGGGGTGAAGATTTCAGCGAGAACGCCGACGATCTTTTGTAACCAGTTTTGATTTTTGGCGGCTTGGCGTTTACTTTCGCCTTCAGAGACACCGTCGATACCAGTCACCGCAACGAAATCGTTATAGAAATTAGCGACATCGTTTCCGATAATGACCTGGAACTGTCCGGCGTTCGTGAACATCCCTTTAACGCTCGGAATATCATCGATCGTATCGCGCTCCGCAGCGTCGTCATCATTTAGCACAAAACGCATACGTGTCGCACAGTGGGTGACGGAGTGAATATTCGCTTCGCCACCGATCGCTTCAAACAGCGTCTTGGCATCTTGTTCATACTTGCCCATATGTATATCTCCTTTCCTGTATATACATGTTATTGAGTTGTTTACTAGTCTAATATAACTCGAAAGAAATTGCAAACGCTTTTAACAAAAAGGTAATAAATATCATCGACAACTTCTGAACCCTTTTCATACGCGTGATCATCAGAAATATGCTATACTGCCATTAGACATACGAATCGTTCTCGGGGTGCTGTAATAGGCTGAGATGATACCCGCAAACCTGATGCAGACAATGCTGCCGTAGGAAATGGAACAATAGTGTTGGCGCACATTGTCTTGAGTAGGCTGTCTCATCAGAGGCGGTCTTTTTTTGTTTATTTGGCACGCTGAGACGTCTAGGAGGGATGATATGTCAAAACTATTTCATAAGGAAGATCTGAAACTCTATCTTGTGACCGATCGCTTCGATTTCAGTGATGCTGAATTTCTCGAACGTATCGAATCAGCACTCAAAGCTGGTGTCACGATGGTCCAGTTGCGGGAAAAGACCGCTTCGACACGGGAATTTTATACGCTTGGGCAACAAGTAAAACAATTGACCGATAAATATCACGTCCCGTTAGTGATCGATGATCGCGCTGATCTCTGTCTCGCGCTCGATGCGGACGGTGTGCATATCGGTGATGATGAGTTGCCAGTCGCTGTAACGCGTCAGCTCGTCGGTCCCAATAAAATTGTCGGCGTCTCCGTAAAATCCATCGAACAGGCTGAGCAGGCGGCGTCGGATGGTGCAGATTACTTCGGTATCGGTGCTATTTTCCCAACCGCGACGAAAGCTGACGCCGATGATGTCTCTAAAGCGACCCTCACCACCATTAATGCAGCGACAGCGATACCGTCTGTCGCAATCGGTGGTGTGAAGGACGACAATGTACTGGAATTAGCTAATACGGGTATCGCCGGCGTCGCCATTATCAGTGACATTATGCTGGCCGATGACGTGACAGCGAAAGTGCAATCATTCGATCAGAAGTTAGACACACTCTTGAAGGGAGAGGATTAGATGACTGAAACGAACAGCACACCGCAAGTCGTCACCATCGCAGGTGTGGATTCCGGGGGTTGTGCCGGGATTCAAGCCGATTTGAAAACATTTCAAGCGCGTCAGGCGTTCGGCATGAATATCGTTGTCGCGCTGACCGCACAGAATACCCTTGACGTACAAGCGGCCTTGCCTGTACCGACTGACTTTATCGACCAGCAGTTCCAATCCCTCTCCGAGGATTATCATCTGACCGCTGCGAAAACGGGCATGTTAGCGGATGCCGAACACGTCCACTGCGTCGCTGAAAATCTCAAAAACGTCGACTTCGGGCCACTCGTTGTCGATCCCGTCATGATCGCAAAAGGTGGGCATCCCTTGCTTGAAGTGGATGCGGTCGAAACGGTCAAAACAGAATTGATCCCATTGGCGACGATCGTGACCCCGAATTTGCCAGAAGCTAAAACAATTACGGAAATGACTATCGAAACGCCAGCCGATATGCAGACGGCAGGTCAACAGATCCAAGCGCTCGGTGCCAAAAATGTGGTCATCAAAGGTGGACACTTGAAAGGCGATCAAAAAGCGCCGGATTACGTGCTGTTAGAAGATGGGACGGACTTCTGGATGCAGGGACAGCGTGTCGATACGGAAAATACGCACGGGACAGGTGATACGTTTGCCAGTGCGATTGCGGCTGAGCTCTCCAAAGGGGAAACGGTTGAAACCGCGATTAAAGTGGCAAAGCAGTTCATTCAAGGTGCAATTGAAGACGGTATTCATGTCGGCTACGGTCACGGACCAGTCAATCATTGGGCGGCACTCAGCGACCACGTCACTTTTGCAGAAACACTCGATAAAACCAAATAAAAAAGCAGATCACTAAGATCTGCTAGGAGCCACTACTTGGGGGTCAAGTGGTGGTTTTTTGTATTAATCGACTAAACGTTCAAAAACAAGTGTCGCCTGCACGCGGTCACCGCCACCGACGCCTTCACTCTCGCTTTCGCTCGTTGACATGGTGTGAAGACGGTAGCCTTTCTTTGCCTGTTTGTTCAATAAATTCTCTAAACCATTCAAGTTGCGAGAGCCCGTGCCGAATAGTTTTTCTTTTAGCGTGACTTGCATCACTTTGTATTCATAATTTGCCATAATTGCCTCCTAAATTGTATCTTTGAATCAATAATAACGAATAATGTATCGAAAAACAGTGCAACCGATAAATCTTAGTAAAACATTAAAGATATGTGATCACCGAAAAAACGCACACAGTCTGTTAAAATAGAGCAGAAGACGAGAAGATGGAGGTAGGACAATGAATATTACAGTTTATTGTGGCTCAAATAGCGGGGATTCACCAGTTTATGAACAAGCTGCACAGGCGCTCGGTGAATGGATCGGTTCACATGGACACTGCTTGATTTACGGTGGTGGCGATGTCGGTTTAATGGGCGTCGTATCCCGTGCCGTGATGGCGAGTGGTGGTGAAGTGGTCGGCATTATGCCAGAAGTACTGTTGGATCGTGAGGTGCAAAACCGAGAAATTACGGATTTTCAAGTAGTACCCGACTTCGCGACACGTAAAACTAAAATGGCAGATATGGGCGATGCCTTTATTGCCTTGCCAGGTGGTCCGGGGACGCTTGAAGAAATTGCCGATATCATCTCATGGGTGCGTGTTGGAATCTACGATGCACCATGCATTCTCTACAACGTAAAACATTACTACGACGCGCTTTACGGAATGATTCAGCACATGGTGACAGAAGGCTTTATCCAAGAAACAGATGTTCGACGTCTGACGCTCGCAGAGAATTTAGATGCCGTGGTTTCTGCATTAGCAGAATAATTATAGAGAAGTAATAAGATTGTTGTTGTGAATTGACAGAATTTACCTTACAATATCTTAGGTTATAACTCATGAAATGGAGGGATGCGTATGTTCAAATGGCCCGTACTCGGCAGTTTATTGATTGCGTTTCTGCTGACGCTTGCGGTTGAGATCGCTGATTACCGCAAACATTGGCACAGTATCCAATCTCAGACAGATACACATTTAACGAAGAATGGTCTGGCCGGCGCACTGGCTGTTTTTCTCGATGCGATGGGGATCGGCAGTTTTAATACTTTATCGGCCATGATGAAAGGTTTTAATTTAGTACGTGATCGCGATATTCCAGGTACCTTGATGGTCAGCACGGCCTCGATTGCACCGCTCGTATCGATGGTTTATGTGACCACGATCAACGTTTCGCCGACAACGCTATTGTTGTTGGTGATACCAGCAGGGATTGGCTCGTTCATCGGCGCTTCCTTCCTGACCAAAATTTCGGAAAGTATGATCCAACTCGCGATGTCGATCGCACTGAGTTTCGTCGCGTTATTGGTCTTACTTGGACAGCTCAACTTGATTCCTATCGGTGGTGAAGCGTTCGAATTGAGCGGCGGACCGTTAATTTTCGGGATGATTATGATGACCGCACTCGGTTTCATCGTGAACTTCGGTGTCGGCTTGTTTGCGCCGTGTATGATCCTCCTCTACAGTCTCGGCATGCATCCGGAAGCCGTTTTCCCGATTATGTTCTGTGGGACGACCATCATTCAGGCAGTTTCCTGCTTTCCTATTATTAAGAGTGGTGCCTACAACCGCAAAGCCTCTCTCGCAATTACGGCGTTTGGTATCCCTGCTGCGTTGGCAGGCACACTGTTTGTCAGCTCACTGTCTGCGGATAGTTTGCAGTGGATCGTTTTGATTGTCGTCATCTACACGGCTGCCAGTTTATATTTGTCCTACCGCAAAAATCACCAATCTGCCTAATCAGGCGTAAAGGAGAAAACGATGAAGATTATTGATAAGCAACTGATTCATGAAATTGGTCAAGAACTATTCGCCACGGCGGATTACACGACAGAAATGGTGCTCGGTTACTTCAACAGCGTGCGCTTTCCACAAAATGTTCACGATCAACTCAAACGTTTATTACCACAGCAGTATACGACACCGACCGATTTACTCGAAGAAATTCTTGCCATGACGGTGACGCGTCGGTTCAATGTATTGGAAGAACTGATTCATTCCGCACACTTGCCGCAATTCTTGGCTAATTATCGTCCAGAAGGCCCACTCGTGTTTCATGATTGCGCTATTACGGCTTATGATGAACGACAATCGATCACAGAACGCATCTTTGTCGAGAGTGATTATGCGACGACGGATGCGGAATACGGGGATCTGACGGAAGTGTACATCCGCCGTCCCAAAGAAATCACAAAAGGCGAAGGCGTACCGATTGTTTTTGTTGCCGATCCTTATATGATGGGGGCGAACGAAGAATCCTTCACGAAGCATTTGCATCCGAACAAGGAAGATTACAGCGAGCCGATCAACGATGTGAAGTTAACGCTTGAGCTAAAACCGGCAAAACATCGCCCGATTAAGGAAACAGCGACTGCCACGCAAACCGCAGAGTGGCCGAATGATGCGAAGCGTATGACGTTTTATGAACATTATGTATCTCGCGGTTATGCGATCGTGATCTATGCGGGACGCGGTGCCTACTATTCTGAAGGGTTCAATGTAACAGGGACACAACTTGAAGTTGAAGCGGTGGATAGCGTGCTTCGTTGGGTGAATGGTGATGCGCACGCCTTTTACGATTTGGAAGGGGAAACGGCAGTAGCCTGCGATTGGAGTAATGGTGCAGTCGGTATGACTGGTCGTTCATATTTGGGCACGCTCCAGATTGGGGTGGCCACACAGACAAAGAGTCCGGCGCTCAAGACTATCGTGCCGGAAGCGGCAATCGCCTCCTGGTATGATTACTACCGCTACAACGGTTTGGTGGTCGCACCTGAAGGGTTCATCGGTGAAGATATCGATCTATTATCCTGGTTCTGTGAGAGTTTCTTGTTGAATCCAACCAATGCACCGAAAGCACGCAAAGCAGCCTGGCAGACGGTATTAAACAATATTACACACGACATGGATCGCGGTAGTGGACAGTACAATGCCTTTTGGGATGGTGGTAATTACTTGAAAGATGCCGCTAATCTCACAGTGCCTTACCTTCTCGTGCACGGGACGAACGATTGGAATGTGAAACCATCGCATCCATTCAAGTTATTAGAGGCAACGGCTGGAACGAACACACACCGTCACTTTATCATTCATCGCGGCGAACATATCTCACTGCACAGTCTATTGAACTACGACTACCTCGCAGTGCTCGATCGTTGGTTCGATCACTGGTTGCTTAATGTCGGCACGTGGGACTGGCAAGACGGTCAGGGAATCGTTCAGAGTCAGTGGGACGCGGACGATTGGTCGCTTGTTGATACTACACAAACTAAAAATATCGACTGGCAGATTGCAGCAGCTCAGCGTTTGACGACAGCTGACAGCGATCAAAGTCAGGAAATCGTATCGTTCCAAGATAAATTGGACTATCCAACGGTCAACGCATGGGAAGCTGAGATCGTGGATCCAGAGAGTGATACTTCAGCAGTGTACCTCAGCGAACCATTGAATGAAGCACTCCATATTCACGGTATCAGCACGCTTGAACTCAATCTCAAAACCGATCATGCACCAGGCGCATTATCCGCTTGGTTGGTCGATTTCGGAGAGGGGATAACAGTTGATCAGAAGATGGAGACGTTATCTGAAACGGAACGTGTGGCTTGGCAGCGTGAGATCAAGCAGACGCGCTTCAATCAGATGCAGACGACGACATCGTATCGCATCGTGACACGCAGTTGGATGAACCTCTTGAATACCAAGGATCATCGCATCACACTGGAAACCGACTTCGATACTGATCACAAGCACGATTACGCATTAGATTTTGTTGGAATAGATACCGTCATTCCAAAAGGACATCAGCTCGGTCTCGTCATCTTCGGTTATGACCGAGGCTACACGCTGCTACCAGATATTGAACGTCATTTTGAACTCGATGAAGCGAGTGTTAAATTAACATTATCTGTATTAAAAAAATAGCACCATCACAAAAGGGTATCGCTTAATTTTAAGCGATACCCTTATTTGTTTGATTACCAGTGAATCTCATCGATGTCAGCTGGCGAAGAGTTTGTTTCAGATGCTGCGAGTTGCCCATCTTCCAGAGTAATCACGCGATCAGCAATAGCCGTGAGTGCTTCGTTATGCGTCACCAAAATGACGGTCATATTTTCTGAACGACTCAGTTCTTGGAGCAGGCGAAGTACTGTTTTACCCGTTTCATCATCGAGTGCGCCGGTCGGTTCATCCGCCAGCAATAGTTTCGGTCGTTTGGAGATGGCACGCGCGATAGCGACACGTTGCTGTTCACCACCAGAGAGCTGGCGCGGATAGTTCTTCGCGCGGTCTCTCAGTCCGACACGTTCGAGTACCTCATCGGAGGGAATAGGGTTTTCCACCAGATCGGAAGCTAATTCAACATTCTCCTTCGCCGTTAGTTTTGGCATGAGATTATAAGATTGGAAAATAAAACCGATCGACTGACGGCGGTAATCGGTACGCTGTTTGGAATCGAAATCAGAGACGGGTTCGCCGTCAACGATGAGTGTTCCGTCCGTTAAAACATCCATCCCACCGATCAGATTCAACAGTGTCGTTTTCCCCGCACCGGAAGCCCCCGTAATCACCACTAATTCGCCAGAGTCGATGTTAAATGTTAGTCCTTTATTCGCTTCGATGGCCTGTTCTGCTGCTTGATAAGTTTTTGATACATTTTTCGCTTCAATAAACGCCATATCACACATCCCATTTCATTATTTCTCATTCATTATGCGTGACGAAATATAGAAATTCAATGGACAGAACTCAAATATTAAAATCAGCTATTGACAATGCAACCGTTTGCGTTATAATCTATGAAAACGATAACAATAAAAAGAGGTGGAAATGATGAGTGCCATAAAGAAAATATTTAATTTTGATTTTTGGCAAAAATTCGGTAAAGCGTTGATGGTAGTCGTTGCCGTCATGCCTGCTGCCGGATTAATGTTAAGTATCGGTAACGCCATTCCGATGATCGCGGATTGGGATTGGCTGAATGCGGTTGGAACCGCCATGGCCGAAATCGGCTGGGCAATTATTGGTAACTTGCACTTGTTATTTGCCGTAGCTATCGGTGGTAGCTGGGCAAAGGAACGTGCAGGTGGTGCCTTCGCAGCTGTGATCGCCTTTCTATTGATTAACCGTTTGACCGGGGCATTCTTCGGTGTAAACGCAGGTATGCTCGCTGATCCAAATGCCATGACACAGACATGGTTTGGACAATCTATTCCAGTCAACGGTTACTTTATTTCAGTATTGGAAGCACCAGCCCTTAACATGGGTGTGTTCGTTGGTATTATTGCCGGATTTATCGGAGCGACTGCTTTCAACAAGTACTACAACTATCGCGGTTTACCAGACGTATTGTCATTCTTTAACGGAAAACGTTTTGTGCCGTTCGTAGTCATTGTGCGTTCAGTAATTGCAGCCATTGTATTATCGGTTGTATGGCCAGTGATTCAGGGTGGTATCAACAGCTTTGGGGTTTGGTTAGCCTCCTCACAGGACAGTGCGCCATTCCTCGCACCATTCCTTTACGGGACATTGGAACGTCTCTTATTACCATTTGGGTTACACCACATGTTGACGATTCCGATGAACTACACGTCACTCGGTGGGACGTACACCATCTTGACAGGCGCGCAAGCCGGTCAAATCGTTCAAGGACAGGATCCGCTCTGGTTAGCCTGGATTCAGGACTTAGTCAACTTGCGTGGGACGGACGCTGCCGCTTATGAAAACTTACTCGCTACGGTAACGCCTGCACGTTTCAAAGTCGGACAGATGATCGGTGCTGCGGGGCTATTAATCGGTATTGCTGTGGCAATGTACAAGAATGTTGATCAGGACAAGAAAGCATTCTACAAAGGGATGTTTCTCTCTACAGGTGTATCCGTGCTCCTTACCGGGGTAACCGAACCGATTGAATTTATGTTTATGTTCCTAGCCATTCCGTTGTACGTTGTCTACGCCGTACTGCAAGGGATCGCGTTTGGGATCGCTGACATCTTTAACTTACGTGTTCACTCCTTCGGTCTGATCGAACTCGGTGCGCGTATACCATTGATCGCGAGCGGTGGTATTATCGGTGATCTCTTCAACTTCTTCATCGCCTGCTTAGTCTTCGGATTAGTCGGTTACTTCGTTGCGAACTTCATGATCAAGAAGTTCAACTACGCAACACCAGGACGTAACGGTAACTACGAAGAAGCACAGGTTAAACCAGAAAATGGCAAACAGGGTGAACAAACAACGGCAGATGGTGATCAAACCGTCTTCAATGTGATTCACTTACTCGGTGGTTTGGATAACATCCAGGACGTTGATGCATGTATGACGCGTTTGCGTGTAACAGTGGCAGATCCAGGCAAAGTCGGCAGTGAAGCTCTCTGGAAGAAAACAGGTGCTATGCGTCTCATGATCAAACAGAACGGTATCCAAGCTGTTTACGGACCAAAAGCCGACGTATTGAAATCAGATATCTTAGACGTGATTGATTCCGGACAAGCCATCCCAGAAGCAAACTTTGATAAGGAAGAAGCTGACGCAGCGACTGAAACAGCTAATGTGACAGCAGCGGCAGCGATGGATGAAGAATTAGCATTGCCAGTTGACGGTCAGTATCTCACGATCGATCAGGTGAACGATGACCTCTTCAGTCAGAAGACAATGGGTGACGGTTACGCGGTTGAACCGAGTGATGGCCATATCGTGTCACCAGTCAAAGGTGAAGTCACAGCCGTCTTCCCAACAAAACATGCGATCGGTTTGAAATCAGATACCGGTGTAGAAGTACTCGTTCACTTAGGAATCGATACGGTAGAACTCGACGGTAAACCATTCACCATGCACGTCAAAGAAGGCGACGTCCTCGATATCGGTGATCCGATTGTTGATATGGATATCGATGCAGTGAAAGCTGCCGGGAAAGAAGCAACCGTCATCGTTGTGATTACCAATCAGCGCGATAATCAGTTAAAATTAACATTAGCTAACCCGAACCATATCGGTAAGGGTGACTTTATCGGCGTGGTACGCCAACAGTAAAGGATGACAGGATGAAACTTTTGACGCTCAATACCCATTCGTGGCAGGAAGAACATATGGTGCAAAAATTCGATACGATTGTTCGTGCAATAATGGCGGAACGTGTCGATACGATTGCTTTACAAGAGGTAAATCAGACACACGATGGAACAGAACTTCTGCATTCACCCGCTGAATTTTTCGCAGACTGGTTGATCAACTATCGCGGTAAGTCGGAGGGGGAAGCTGAGTTAATACTTGAAGAGATGATCGATGATACCTACGCGGACGATCATTTCGCACCGACACGTGTATTGATTCCAGAAACAGAAGCCATGTCGCCGACGCTCGACAATTACGCGCGTCTGCTCGTTGAAGCGTTGCATCTGCTCGGTGAGGATTATCACTGGTACTGGATGCCGGCACACACGGGGTATCGTGTCTATGATGAAGGGTTAGCGATTTTGAGTCGCCAACCGTTCAGAGCGTCAGAATTTTTAGTGAGTGACCCAGAGATTCCGTACAGCGACTATCGCCGTCGTGTCGTGCTCGCCGCACAGTTTGAGGATGTCGCAGTATTGAACGGGCATTTCGACTGGTACAAAGCGGACGGTACAGGCTTTGTCTATGAATGGGATACACTCGTTGAGACTATCAAGCAACAGTTCAGCGCAGGCAAATTAATGATTGCGGGCGACTTCAATCAGCTTGCTGATATTGATGGTGAAGGCTATCAGTACATTAAGGACACCATGCCTGAACTACTAGACAGTTATCATCACGCAGCAGAAGTCCGTGGTCAATTCACTGTCCCAGGTCAGATCGATGGGTGGGAAAAACAATCCGACAGCAAACGTATCGACTACGTCTGGACGCGCGGATTCGATCAACTACAATCGCACGAAGTGATTTTCGACGGCAATAAGCACGCGGTCGCAAGTGATCATTTCGGTCTCCTAATTAACAGCTAACATTTACAAAAACAACAAAAAACAGCACGTCAGCGTAAGCGAGAAAATCGCAAACGTTAGTACGTGCTGTTTTTAGTTATGTACCCGGTGTAATGAGCGTCGCCGGTAAGATACGGTGAATGTTTTCGATCGTTTGATTATCTGGACAGTTCAAGATATCGAAGAGCAGATTGACGCTCTCACTGCCGAGGGATTGGCTGTCAAGATTAATATAGCATTCATTCGATCCCATCAATGTATCGGAAGAATCATACGCTTTGAAAGTAGCAAGTGGTGGCAGGGCGTGATGTTGCTTCAGGTAGTAGGTGCGCATTCCGCGGGCGATCAACTGGTCGATGACGATAAAACTATCAAAATTAGCCTCAGTCTGAAGTAAATGTTCCGCAAGTGCATAGCCGGCAGATGGTAGGAAGGCATTGTCTAAGGAAACTTGATCATCTGAAAAATCAAGTTGCTGTTCCAGTAACGCCTCCTTGAATCCTTGGAGACGCTGTTTGACGAATTGCTGGGTCTGGTCGCCTCCGATGTAGAGCGGACGCTGACTGCCGTTTTGGATGAGATATTCTGTCAATTCCTTAGCAATTTGACGGTTGTCATTGTCGACGTTTGGAATTGAGATATCGCTCGGTGAGCCGATAACGACCACCGGGAAGTTTTGTTTAATCGTGAAATCTAATAGTGGGTCATCCTCTTTGGCATAGAGAAAGATTAACCCGTCAACTTGATGACCGAGAATCATCTTCTGCAGATTCGCCCTACGCGCCTCGGTATCGTGGCCGGAAGAGAGCTGCATCGCATAGTTATGTTCGGTGATCGCTTCATTAATACCGCGCAACACCGTTGGGAAGAACGGATTCTGATAAAAAGCATCTGACGCTTCGGGAAGAATAATGCCGATCGCTTCCGCATGGCTGCGCGCGAGACTCTGAGCGCTTGAATTCGGAATATAGTGCAAGTCAGCCATCACCTGACGTACTTTTTGTTTGGTTTTGTCGCTGATAGAAGGGTGGTCAGCAATTACGCGCGAAACAGTAGACGTCGCCACCCCTGCTTGCTCAGCAACTTGTTTAATCGTTACGGTCATCGTGTGACCTCCTTTGCTGGTATAAAGCCTATTATAAAGAATTTATAAAAAAAGATGCAAATTTAACGCAACCGCTTGCGTAAAGCGCGCGATTCACGCTATAATAGCGGTAACAAATGGAGAGAAGGTGTGATTATGGAACGCGCAAGTGGCGTGTTAATGCACATAACATCACTCCCAAGTCCTTACGGTATTGGCACATTGGGAGCAGAAGCCTATCGTTTCGTCGATTTTCTTGTCGAAACGAAGCAGACCTATTGGCAGGTACTGCCGCTGACGACGACGAGTTATGGGGATTCCCCGTACCAGTCATTTTCAGCGTATGCGGGTAATACAAATTTAATTGATTTTGATCTTTTGGTATCAGAAGGTTTATTAGAGCAGTCAACACTCGACCAACAATCATTTGGGGACGATCCACGCAATGTGGACTTCGGACGCTTATTCATCGTTCGCCGAGCACTCCTCGATCAGGCGGTCACGCGCTTTATCGCGCAGGGAGGCATGGATTCTGAGGCGTTCACTCGTTTCTATCATACACAGAAAGCCTGGCTCGACCCGTTCTGCCAGTACATGACGGTCAAAGAATCGTTCGAACACCGTGCTTGGTACGAATGGCCAACAGAATATCGCACATATAATGAAACAACCGTCCGTGAATTCTGCGATGAGCATCGCGAGACCTATCATTATCATCTCGTGACACAGTTCTTCTTTGCCCAACAATGGCAGGCATTGAAGCAGTATGCGAACGACCACCACATTCAGATTATCGGTGACATTCCGATCTATGTGGCGAGAGACAGTGTCGAGATGTGGATGTTCCCAGAGTTGTTCAAGGTGAATAGTAACGGTGATCCTGAACTTGTTGCAGGGACGCCGCCAGATAATTTCAGTGCGACCGGCCAATACTGGGGGAACCCGATCTATGACTGGCAGGCAATGGCGGACGACCACTATCACTGGTGGGTAGACCGCGTACAATATAATCTCTCGCTCTACGACGTGCTTCGTATCGATCATTTCAAAGGCTTTGAATCCTACTGGGAAATTCCGTTCGGTTCGCCGGATGCGTCATACGGTCACTGGCAAAAAGGTCCTGGCAAAGCACTATTCCAAGCGATTTTTGATCAGTTAGGCGATACGGCAATTATTGCAGAGGACCTCGGTTTCATGAATGACCAGGTGATCGCTTTGCGTGAATTTACCGGCTTCCCAGGTATGAAAGTAGAAATTTTCGGTTTCGATGGGGATGCAGATAGTGAAGATCTACCGCATAACTATCCAGCTAATTCTGTCGCATACGTCGGTACCCACGACAATGAAACCGCACGTGGTTGGTATGAGGCACTCGAACTGAAAAAACAAAAACGGATGGATCATTATTTGCGTCGTGGTGACGATGAAGCGCCAGCACTCGCATTGAATCGTGGCATTGCGGCATCACACAGTGACTTAGCGATTCATACCATGCAGAACTTATTGAATTTAGGGACGGAAAGTCGCATGAATATCCCGGGAACGATCGGCGGTAATTGGCAGTGGCGTATGCTTGATGCAGAGTATACAGAGACGTTGACGGATCATCTGTTGGATATGACAACGATATACAGCCGCGAGAACCAAGCACTAGATCACGAATAAAAAGGAGTGGCTCATGATTAAATTAAATGAACGTGCCAATCAAACATATAATAAAAATCTAGATGATTTATCGAATGAACAGCTTTATGCATTATTGCTCGGTGCCACACAGGAAATCATTAACGAACAGCCGTTGAACCAAGGCAAGAAGAAGCTATACTACATTTCTGCTGAATTCTTACTCGGAAAATTGTTAGACAGCAATCTGATTAATTTAGGTATTAAAGCAGAAGTCGAAGCTGAACTCGCCGCGTACGGTAAAACGCTAGCCGAAATTGAAGCGGTTGAGAATGAACCGTCGCTCGGTAATGGGGGACTCGGACGCCTCGCTGCTTGCTTCATGGATTCTATCGCCGCACTCGGCTTGAACGGTGATGGTGTGGGGTTGAACTATCACTTTGGCCTATTCCAACAATGCTTTGAAGCCAATCAACAACATACCAAACCGGACGCATGGTTGTCAGATAATAGTTGGTTGCGTCCAACTGATACGCACTATACCGTTGATTTCGGTGACTTTTCGGTGAACTCGACGCTTTACGAGATTGATGTACCTGGCTACAAACAGGCGTCACACAACCGTATTCGTCTATTCGATATTGACAGTGTCGACGAAAGCATTATCGAAGCTGGTGGAATTGATTTCGATAAGACTGAAATTGCGAAGAACTTGACGCTCTTCCTTTATCCGGATGATTCTGATCATAACGGACGTTTGTTGCGCGTGTACCAACAGTATTTCATGGTATCAAATGCGGCACAGTTGATGATTGAAGAAGCGATCGAGCGTGGCAGTAACTTACACGACTTAGCGGATTATGTGGTCGTTCAGATTAACGATACGCACCCAACGATGGTGATTCCAGAGTTGATCCGTTTATTGACGGAGAAATATGATCTTGCATTTGATGAAGCGGTCGAGATTACATCAAACATCGTGGCGTTTACGAACCATACGATTTTGGCGGAAGCATTGGAGAAATGGCCACTCGAAGATATTCGTACGATTGCACCGAAATTGGCAGTGATTATCGAACAATTGGCAGAGCGTGTGGCTGCAAAATATGATGATCCTGCAGTTGCGGTGATCGATGAGAATCAGACAGTGCACATGGCACATCTTGCTATTCATTACGGGTTCAGTATTAACGGCGTTTCGGAATTACACACAAATATTCTTAGACGTACGGAATTGCAGCCGTTTTACGCCATCTATCCAGAAAAATTCAATAATAAAACGAACGGGATTACGTTCAGACGTTGGCTCATGTCTGCCAACCCGGCCTTGAACGATTATCTTAACGAATTGATCGGCACCGAATGGCAAACAACGGGTGATTTGACACCACTTGCCGATTATCAAAATGATGAAGCGGTGACTGGACATCTCTTTGACATTAAACAATCGGCGAAACTGCGTTTGGCTGAGCATTTGCGCACGACGAAAGGTGTCGCTATCGATCCAAACAGTATCATCGATGTGCAGATCAAACGCATGCATGAATATAAACGCCAACAGATGCTGGCGCTATATATTATTAAGAAATACATGATGATCAAAGCTGGGCATATTCCGAAACGTCCGATCACGATTGTTTTCGGTGGTAAAGCGGCGCCTGCATACATCATCGCGCAGGATATTATTCATTTACTGTTATCACTCTCAGAATTGATTGCGAATGATCCTGAGGTGAGCTCACACTTGAAAGTCGTTTTTGTCGAGAACTATAATGTCACAGAAGCAGAGTATCTTATTCCAGCAGCGGATATTTCAGAACAGATTTCGCTCGCATCAAAAGAAGCGAGTGGTACGGGAAATATGAAATTCATGTTGAATGGGGCGCTGACGATCTGTACGTTCGACGGTGCGAATATTGAGATTGCCGATCAAGTGGGACGTGAAAACATCTATACGTTTGGCGAATCGAGCGAGACGGTTGAACGTCTCTATCAAGAAGATGCGTACCATCCAGAAGAATATTATGCGAAGGACAGCATTAAACCGCTCGTTGACTTTATCGTGAGCGATGAACTATTAGCGTATGGTGTACGGGAACGTCTCGAACGCCTATACCAAGATATTAAATCCCACGATTATTTCATGGGCTTGCTCGATCTCGAATCGTTCATTGACATTAAGGAACGTGTCTATGAGGACTACGAAGATCGCGGTGCATGGGATAAGAAGTCACTCCTAAATATTGCGAATGCCGGCTTCTTCTCTTCAGACCGTGTCATTGCAGAGTATAACGAAGATATTTGGCATCTCGATCATTAAAATAGAGCATAATAAAAGCAATGCGCAAGCACGCATTGCTTTTTTGTTTGCTTAGAATTTATCGCGCCATTCGTCTTTGAAGTGTGGGCTCGCTTTGAGTTCGTCGAGCGTCGGAATACCGCCCTGTGCGCCTTCTTTTTGAATAGAGAGGGAGGACGCTAATTGTCCGAAAGCGATCGCTTCGCCGAATGGGAGTCCTCTGAGAAGACCGACTGCGAAAGCGCCGTTGAACGTGTCGCCAGCACCAGTCGTATCAACGACATGATCGACAGTGAACGCCTCACAGCGTACGAGTTCTTCACCATTATGATAGATGACACCTTCCTCACCGACTGTGATCATTAAATGATTGGGATACTGTTTGAGAATATTCTCTGGTGTATCCGACCCAAAAATCGTAGAGAATTCTGTTTCATTTGGGGTGAGGTAGTCGATTTTCGCAATCCATTCATCCTCGAGTGGCATAGCCGGCGCGGGATTATAGATCACTTTGACATCATTTTTATCACAAAAACCAATCACGTATTTGATAACGTCCGATTGAATTTCATTTTGTAAAATGACGAATTCGCTCGCTAACAACATGTCTTCATAGGCTTTGACATGATCAATCGTTAGCTCGTGGTTTGTTCCCGGAATGACAATAATACTATTATCTCCATTGGCGACAGTAATTAAGGTCTGACCGGATGTCGCACCTTCGATGGTCGCCATACCATCAATATTGACATGGTTTGCCTCAAAGTTTTCGCGAATACGTTCACCGATAGTATCATCGCCGAGCGCACCGATCATGTTAACTGACGTACCAAGACGAGCAGCAGTGACTGCTTGATTGGCACCTTTACCACCGAATTGGTCGGTCATTTTATCACCAATTAACGTTTCGCCAACTTTAGGAAAATGATCAGCAGTTGCCACATGGTCGACGGACATGCTGCCGACAACTGTAATTTGTTTCATCATTAGACCTCCATTTTCTTACGAGAGTGCTTGGACAGTCGCACTCATACCGAGGCGGTCGGCTCCCGCTTCAATCATTGCGATCGCTTCTTCTTTTGTATGAATGCCACCAGCTGCTTTCACGCCTATATGGTCGCTCACTGCATCGCGCATGAGTTTGACATCATGGCGTGTCGCGCCGCCCGTACCGAAACCGGTTGAGGTCTTCACGAAGTCAGTGCCGGCAGCTTCAGCAAGCTGGCAAGCCTTAACTTTTTGTTCATCAGTGAGGTAACAAGCTTCGATAATCACTTTTAGCAACTTGTCATGTTTGTGAGTAGCATCAGCGACAGATTTAATATCCGCTTCGACAATGGCATCTTCACCATCGATCAGCGCACCAATGTTAATCACCATATCGATTTCTTCTGCGCCATCTGCGATTGCCTGTTCGGTTTCAGTTACTTTGCTCTCAGTATTCGATGCCCCTAATGGAAAACCGACGACAGCAATAGGGTTAACGGGCGAGTCTTTTAAGTAATCAGCAGCAAGTTTCACGCGCGCACTGTTGACACAGACGGATGCGGTGTTGAAGTCTATTGCTTCTTGGCAAACTTTCTTAATCGCGTCAGCGGTTGCGTCCGCCTTTAATAACGTATGATCAATTTTCTTCGCAATTTCTTGATTCGTTAGAGTCATACAACTTCCTCCTTGTAAAGCGTTTTCTAACAGGTCAGTGTAACACTTTTAGGGGTGAATTATCAATTGAATATATGATTTGTTTTCAAGAAAGAATGAACTTTTTTCAAAAAACTTTCAAAAAGTTGTTGACAGCGACCATAGACCATGTATAATTGTACTCACGTTGTTTTTGAGAGACACCTCTCAGTGCAACGCTAACAAAACTTTTTCAAAAATAATTCAAAAAAGTTGTTGACACATACAACAATCTGTTGTATGATATAGAAGTTGTCGCAAAAAAACGACGACACGATAGATCTTTGAAAACTGAATAAAGTAGACGAACCAAAATGTGCAGGGAATGAATCGTAAGATTCTCCCAAATAATTCAAAAAGTCTTGACGGACTATAAACTGTCAGCGAACTTTACGAGTCAGATACGATAACTCGTGAAATTAATCTTTCATGAGAGTTTGATCCTGGCTCAGGACGAACGCTGGCGGCATGCCTAATACATGCAAGTCGTGCGAACAATCATGGTGCTTGCAC